>NZ_JBHZBX010000019.1:0-139636 GCF_042755165.1 Nocardia sp. NPDC059177
TCCTCAACCGGGGGGTATGAGAAGCGGAACCAATAATAATATTGGCACTGACATTCATCGACACACTATTGAGTTCTCAAAGAACACACGCACAAACATCCACCCACAACATCGAGACGGGGTTTCAGCAGGGCAAGGGTTCACACTTTAGCTCAGACCATCCACCGGAAGCAAGTCCCGATACCATGACCCTGAACACAAGATCAGTCAGGCGCTCATCGTCCTACCTCGTTTCCCTGCCTCTCGGCCGGGTCGGTGTCCGTGTCGCTCTGACTCGAATTAAGTTACGCACCGCCGAACACGAAGTCAAATCGACTGGTCGGAGCGGGTTTCGATGACGATCGGCTGGAATAGCCGCGCATAAGGCGGCCCGGCCAGGAAGTTGCGGCAACTCCGGCGCAGTAAGTCGGGCACGGCTGCCGGATCGCTGTATCTGCCGTCCAGGTCGGCGAGGACGAGCGATAGGTCGCCGGCCAATCCTGCCAACTCGGGGCGCAATCCCTCGTCGAGATATGCCAATCGGTAGAGGAGTTCGTCGAGCCGGCAGGCGAGGTCGAGCAGGGCCGGTGTGTCGAGGCCGCGGGCCAGGGCTTCGGCTGCCAGCATGGGCAGGTCCTCGGGGCACAGCTCGCCGAGTGCGAACGATTCCGCGGCTCGGTGCAACTCATCCATACCGCCAGGGTGGCGTTCGCCGCGGGTGCGGTCAATCGAATTGCGGTGACGGCATACCGGGCGGGGAAGCGCTGGCCGGCGGCCGAGGCAGCGATGCACATGCTGCTACGATGATCGTGAAATCCTTTGTGGCACCGCACAAATCGATCCGGGACTCACCGTACGAAACTTACAAAACACGGCAAGTTGATCGAACCGGCGAGGGTGTTCGGCGGTTCGGGTTAGCCTGACGACCGCCCGACTGCCGAGGCGATCCCGACGTCCCGGAGTACGCGCAGATCGTTTGAGGTACAACAGTTTTGACATCGAAGCTCAGTCCCGTCGTGCGCACTGCGACGCGGGCCGACATCGCCGGGATGGTGGATGTCCTGGCCGGGGCCTTCGCCTATGACGACCCCATCGACGAGTACATCTTCCCGGACGAGGCCGTGCGCAGACGGCGCGCGCCCCGGATGCTGCGGGCCATGATCACGCACCGTTTCCTGCCCGCGGGCGGGGCGGAGGTGGCGCTGCTCGAGGATCGCGTGGTCGGTGCGCTGCTGTGGTACCCGCAGGGGTACCGACCGGGTGGGTTGCGTGAAATGATCGCTGGCCCACAGCTTCTCGCGGCGATGGGTGGCGCGGTGCGGCGTGGGATCGAGGTGGACGCGGCGATGGAGCGCGCGGCGCCGGCCGAACCGCACTTCTTCCATGTGTATCTCGGGGCCGACCCGACCGTGCAGCGCAGCGGTGTCGGGCGCGCACTGTACGCGTCGTTCACCGAGCGGGCGGACCGGGAAGGCGCCGCGATCTGCGGGATCTGCAAGGACGCCAATGTGGACTACTACCAGGTGCTGGGCAACGAGCGCGTCGGCGCGGTGCGCCTGGGCGAGGCGGGGCCCGAGCTGAACATCATGGTTCGCCGGCCCCGGCAGAACGGGAGGACTCCTCATGCCTGACATCGCCATCGTCGGTATCGGCTGCCGCTATGCCGGCGGCATCGATTCGCCGGAGTCCTTCTGGGACTTCGTGATCGGCAAACGCGACGGAGTACGCGAGATCCCCGCGGACCGCTGGGACTGGCGGCGCTATTACGACACCGATCGGCGTGCGCCCGGTCGCATGTACACCAAGCGGGCCGCGTTCATGACCGGGGATCCGTGGGAGTTCGACCCGGAATTCTTCGGGATCTCGCCGCGCGAGGCGACGGCGATGGATCCGCAGCAACGGCTGGTGCTCGAGGTGGCGTGGGAGGCACTCGACGACGCCGGGATCGCGGGGCGCAGCGCGGGGTCCTCGCTGGGGGTGTTCGTCGGGGCGTTCACACTGGATCAGCTGGCGACCTCGGTCGGGCCCGCGCTGCCGCACGTGGACCTGCACACGGCGGTCGGGGTGTCCTACACGATGCTGTCGAACCGGATCGCGTACGCGCTGGACCTACAGGGGCCTGCGGTCACGGTGGACACCGCCTGCTCGTCGTCGCTGGTCGCGCTGCATCTGGCGTGCCGGGCGATCGCCGACGGCGATTGCGAGCTGGCGGTGGCCGGCGGAGTGAATGTGATGGTGCAGCCGGAGACGTTCGTGTCGATGTGCAAGGGCGGGTTCCTGGCGGCGGACGGGCGCAGCAAGCCGTTCGACGCGTCCGCCGACGGGTACGGGCGTGGTGAGGGCGCCGGGATAGTGGTGCTGAAGAAGCTCGCCGACGCCGAGCGCGACGGGGACCGGATCTATGCGGTGGTGAAGGCCACCGGGACCAATCAGGACGGGCGGACCACCGCGATCACGGTGCCCAACTCCGATGCACAGGAAGCATTGGCGCGCACCGTCATTCGCCGGTCGGGTATCGAGGCGCGCGATATCACCTACGTGGAAGCGCACGGTACCGGTACGCCGGTGGGTGATCCGCTGGAGCTACGGGCGATCGGGCGGGCGTACGGGGTGTCGACGGGGCGGCCGGAGCCGCTCGGGGTCGGGTCGCTGAAGGCGACGCTGGGGCATACCGAGGCGGCGTCGGGGATCGCGAGTGTCATCAAATCGGCGCTGGCGGTGCGGCATCGGACCATTCCGCCGCAGGGGTGGCTGGATACGCCGAATCCGGACATCCCGTTCGACGAGTGGGGTATCCGGCTGCAGACCGAAGCGGAGCCGGTGGGTGGCGAGGTCGAACGGATGACGGTGGCCGTCAACGGGTTCGGCTACGGCGGCACCAATGCGCACGCGATCCTGGAGGAGTACCGGCCTGCCGAGAAGTCCCCGAGGGAGCCTGAGTATTTCGGTGTGTTACCGCTGTCGGGGCGATCCGAGAACGCGGTGCGTGAGCTGGCCCGCGCGGTGGCCGAGCGGATCGCCGACGGCGCGGACCCGGCGGCGCTCGCCGAGGCGGCGTGGCGGCGGCGGCAACACCATCCGGTGCGGGCCGGGATCGCGTTCGGCGATGACACCGAACTGGTGCAGGGACTGATCGATCTCGCGACGGGTGCGGGGAGAGTGGGCCGCACCGTGGCCAAACGGGCGGCCGAGCCGGTGTTCGTCTTCACCGGCATGGGTCCGCAATGGTGGGCTATGGCGCGTGAACTCCTCACCGCGGACGGGGTTTTCGCTGTCGAGGCGCGGCGGGTCGACGCGGAGTTCCGGGCGGTCGCGGGCTGGTCGATCATCGAGGAACTGCTGCGGCCGGAGCCGGAGTCGCGGGTGGCCACCACCGCGGTCGCGCAGCCGGCGAATTTCCTGGTGCAGGTCGCGCTGTACGCGGCGCTGCGGGCACGCGGGATCGTGCCGGCGGCGGTGGTCGGGCACAGTGTGGGCGAGGTGTCGGCGGCGTATGTGACCGGCATGCTGTCGCTGCGCGACGCCGTGCTGGTCAGCTGTCAGCGGGCGCGGTTGCAGGCGCGGACGGCGGGGTCCGGTGGGATGCTGGCGGTCGGGCTGGGGCCGGACCAGGTGCGGGAGTATCTACGGGAGGACGACTCGGTCGATGTCGCGGCGGTCAACAGCCCGTCGGCGGTGACGCTCGCCGGGGCGGTCGACCGGCTGGACGAGATCGCCGAGATCCTCACCGCGCAGGGCATTTTCGCGCGCCGGTTGAAGGTCGAGGTGCCGTATCACAGTCAGCTGATGGACCCGATCCTCGACGAGCTCCGTGCCGAGCTGTCCGGACTGACAGTCTCCGAACCACGAATTCCCCTGTACTCCACGGTGACCGGTGAACTGGTGTCCGGCGCCGACTGGGATGCCGAGTACTGGTGCGCGAATGTGCGCAGGCCGGTGCGGTTCGCCGCGGCGACGGCAGCGCTGGTGCGGGCGGGACACCGGGTGTTCCTCGAGGTCGGCCCGCATCCCGTTCTCGGTGCGAATATTCGCGAGATCCTGATCGGGGCGGGCGAGACCGGCACCAGCATCGCCACGCTGCATCGCGAGCAGGCCGACGCGCACAGCCTGCGCCGGGTCCTGGGCGAGCTGTATGCCGCCGGCGCGCTCGACGTCGACGCGCTGTTCGGCCAGGTGGACGGTCCGACGCCGCATGTCGATCTGCCGCGGTATCCGTGGCAGCGGACACGGCTGCGATCGGAACTGCCCGAGATGCGGCTGTTGCGGCACGGCACCGCCGGAGCACGGCCGATGCTCGGTGATCCGCATCCCGACGATCCGGCGACCTGGCGGCTGCAACTGTCTATCGCGGCGCAGCCGTGGCTGGCCGATCATGTGGTCAGCGGGACGACGATGCTGCCGGGGGCGGGATATCTCGATGCGGCGTTGAGCGCGGCCGCGGTCCGGTCGGAGTCGGATCAGGTTGCGGTGGAAGGGGTTCGGTTCGTCGCGCCGTTGATCGTCGACGGTGGGGACGCGCCGGTCGTCGAGCTGCACGTGGAGGATTCGACCGGGCGGTTCACGATCCGGTCACGGGGCGCGGCCGGATCGGTGTGGACGGTGCACGCGGTCGGCCGGCTGGTCGAGGGGGCCTACTCCCCGGTCGTCGCCGAGCTGCCCGACCCGACCGCGATGGCGCCGGTCGATCCCGCCGACTTCTACACGGGGCTGGCCGCGGCCGGGCTGGAGTACGGGCCTGCCTTCCGGCGGGTCACCGAGATCCTGCTGGCACCGGCCACGGTGGTGGCCCGGCTGGACGGGTCGATCGGCTGGGAGACAAGCCATCTCGCGCACCCGGCGGTGGTGGACGCGGCATTGCAGACGGTCGCGGCGCTGCTGGCCGGGCACGGCGGGGCCGCCGAGGGGGCGATGGTGCCGGTCGGCGTGCACTCGGTGCGGCGGCTCGCGGCGCTGCCCCGGGAGGTGACGGTGCTCGCGCGGCTGTCCGCCGATGCCGCACCGGTCGCCGATATCGATCTGATGGATGCCGACGGTGTGGTGTGCCTGCAGGTCAGGGGTGTGCGGTTCGGGTCGCTGACGCCCGGTGCCGGTCCGTTGCAGCGGATGACCGACTTCTTCTACGAGGATCGCTGGGAGCTGCGCGACCCGGTCGACACGAGTGCGTTGCCGCCGGTCGACGACGTGTTCACGGTGGTACTCGGCTACGGCGCCGGGGTGGACGAGCGGGTCGAGCGGGTACACAAGGCGGTGGGTGCGGCATCGGTCGTCGTCGTCCTGGCCGACACCGACGAGGACCTGGAAGACCAACTGACACAGCAGCTTCGCGCTGTCGCTGCCGAGCGGCTGCATGTCTGTGTGGTGCCGGGGGCCGCCGCGGACGACATCGCCGCCTTGTGGACCTTGCGCCGTATCGCGGTGACCCTGGACGCATTCCTCGACGCGCGGGGCGCCGAACTCGGTGTCGACCAGCCGATGACCGGCGACGGGTCGGTGCACGCGACCGTCGTGACCGCGCACGCGTACGCGCATCCGTCCGACCCGACGCCACCGGATCCCGGGCAGGCCGCGGTCGCCGGCGCGCGCCGGGTGCTGCTCAACGAACAGTCCCGGCTGCGGTGGCGGTTGGTCGACATCGATGCCGAGGTGCCGCGGGCGGAGCTGGCCGCCGAACTGGCTGTGCCGGGTGCGTTCACCTACGACCTCAGCGACGAGATCGTCCTGCGCGCCGGGCTGCGCTGGACCACCGTGGTCGACCGATCGCTGCCGCGACGGCTCGACGCGCTCGACACACCCGAGCCACTCACCGATCCCGAGGCGAACTTCCGGCTGGAGCTGCCTCGGTCGCGCACCTTCGCGCGGCTGGGCTGGCGGCGGTGCGAGCGTCGCGAGCCGGGGCCGGGCGAGGTCGAGGTGCGGATGCGCGCGGTCGGGTTGAACTACAAGGACGCGCTCAAGGTGATCGGCGTGCTCGGCGAGCGTGAACTGGCGCCGACGTATTTCGGGACGGTGCCGGGGATGGAAGGCGCCGGGCACGTGGTCCGGGTGGGTGCCGGCGTCACCGAGCTCGCGGTCGGTGACGCGGTGGTGGTGACCTCGAAGGGCATGATCGCGCGGTATCACACCACCGACGCCGACCTGATCGCCCGCGTGGCCCCCGAGACCGATCCCGGCCGGTGTACCAGCGGCACGGCCTTCGCCACCGCCGAGCACTCGCTGATCGCGCTGGCCAGGGTGCGCGCGGGTGAGACGGTGCTGGTGCACGGTGCCGCCGGTGGCGTCGGCACAGCGGCAGTGCAGATCGCGAAGCTGCACGGCGCCCGCGTGATCGGCACGGCGAGCACCGAGCAGCGGCGGGCCCGCGTACTGGCCGAAGGCGCGGATCACGTGCTGGGGTCGCGTTCGCTGACCCTGGTCGACGAGGTGCTCGCGCTCACCGGCGGACGCGGGGTCGACGTGATTCTCAGTACCGCGCCGGGTGAGTTGCAGCGCCAGAATTTCACGATGGTGGCCGAATTCGGGCGCATCGTCGAGATCGGCAAGGCCGAGATCTACTCGGGCGGAGTGCTGGAGCTGGCCGCGTTCGACAAGAACATCGCCTACTACTCCTTCGATCTGGACCGGATGCTCGGTGCGCGGCGCGCCGAGGTGCTGGATCTGGTGCGGCAGGTCAATGCCCGGCTCGACGACGGCACCTACCGGGCGCTCCCGTTCACCAGCTATGGCACCGCCGAGGTCGGACCGGCGTTCGAGGCGGTCGCGCGGTCCACCGGGGACGGCCGGATCGCGCTCGATCTCACCGAGGACGCGCCGCTGGTGCGGCCCATGCTGCCGGAGGTTACCGTCGACGCCGACGCCGAGTACCTGATCACCGGCGGGTTCGGTGCGTTCGGGCTGGCAACCGGGCGCTGGCTGGTCGGGCGGGGCGCGCGGCGGTTGACGCTGGTCGGGCGCGGTGGCGCGCGGACCGACGCGGCACGCGCGCAGCTCGCGACCTGGGCGCAGCAGGGCGTGCTGGTCAGCGGTGAGCAGGTCGACGTGACCGATGCGGCGGCGGTGGCGGCGGTGATCGGGCGCGCGCACAGCGCGGCGCATCCCTTGCGCGGGGTGTTCCACACCGCGGGCGTGATCGACGACAAGCGGGCCACCGTGATGGACGTCGACAGCTTGGCCACGGTGTACCGGCCGAAGGTCGACGGTGTCCGCGCGCTGGTGGCCGGGCTGGACGCGGCGGGTGTGCGGCTCGATCAGTTCGTGCTGTTCTCCTCCGGGTCGGCGATGTTCGGCGCGGTCGGTCAATTCGCTTACACCGCAGCCAATTCCGCATTGCACGCGGTCGCCGACAGCGTGGTCCGGGCCGGTGGGGTCGCGCTCGCGGTCGGCTGGGGGCACATGTCCGGCGGTGGGATGGCGGCCGCGGACGAGAGCATCGCCCGCTATCTGCGGACCACCGGCTTCGATTCGCTCGACATGGACGAGGGCACGCGGTATCTCGAGCAGGCGCTGCGACTCGGCGTCACGCAGGCCGCGATCATGCCGATCGACTGGGCGAAGGTGGCGGCCACCGCGCCGTTCTTCGCCCAGACCGGACGGCTGGCCACACATATCGCCGCGGCGGCACAGGATGATTCGGCGGCGTCGCGATTGCGGACCGAGCTCGCCGGACTCGACGAGGACAAGCGGGGTGAAGTCGTGGCGTACATGCTGGCCGAACAGCTGGCGCAGGTGATGGGTGTCGCGGCGGATTCCATCGATCTGACGGTGCCGGTGCCCGAACTGGGGCTGGATTCGCTGATGGCGGTGGAATTCGGTGCGCTGGTGTCGAAATCGCTGGGTGTGGAACTGATGTCGATGAAGATGGGGCGCTCGTTCAGCCTCGAACAGGCGGGGGCGCGGGTGGCCGAGGCGATCGTGGACGGGGTCGCGGTATGAGCGAGTCGGCGCGGGATCTGGCCCGGCGGCTGCTGAACTCGACCGGCGAGGCGGCGCCCGCGAAGCCGCAGCGGCCGCGCCGAGGGCCGGGGCGGCAGTTCGCCGATCATCCCGAAGTGGCGGCGATGGCACACAAGCGCGCGTCGATCGAGGCGGTGTACGCGCAGTTCGGGATGCCGAACCCGGTGTTCCTCACCCGGGAGAGCCCGAACGACACCGTGATCCGTTGGCAGGGACGCGAATTGGTGAACTTCGGCGCCTACAACTATCTCGGGCTCGGCAATCATCCGAAGGTGGTGCAGGCGGCCAAGGACACCCTCGACGCCTATGGCGCCTCGGCGTCGGCGTCACGGATCGTCGCCGGGGAGATCCCGATCTACATCGAGCTCGAACAGCGACTGGCCCGGATGTACGACGTCGGCGACGCGCTGGTGACGACCAGTGGATATCTCACCAATGCCGGGGTGATCGGGTTCCTGCTGCGGGCCGGTGACGTCGCGATCTGTGACGCGCTGATCCATCGCAGTGTGGTGTCGGGGGTGCAGTGGGCGGGGGCGCGGCAGCTGTCGTTCCGGCACAACGATCCGGAGTCGCTGCGGTCGGTGCTGCGGATGGCGCGGGGCAATTTCGATCGGGCGCTGGTGGTGCTGGAAGGGCACTACAGCATGGACGGCACGATCGGGCGGATCGACGAGTTGGCCGCGGTGGCCAGGGAATTCGATTGCGCGGTGATGGTGGACGAGGCGCATTCGCTCGGGGTGTTCGGCGAGACCGGCAGCGGGGTGCGTGAGCATTTCTCGATGGCGGGCGGCGAGGTCGACCTGTGGATGGGGACGCTGTCGAAGGCGCTGGGCAGTTGCGGTGGGTTCATCGCCGGTGACGCGGACCTGATCGGCGCGATGAAGGTCAGCGCGCCCGGGGTGGCGATGCTCAGCGGCGGGCCCGCACCGTCCACCATCGGGGCGGCGCTGGCCGCGTTGGACGTCCTCGACGCCGAACCTCAGCGTCTCACCCGGCTGTGGTCCAACGCCGAGCTGTTCCACACCCTGCTCGCCGCACGCGATATCGACCTGGGCGTCTCCGAACGCACACCCATCTGCCCGGTGCTGGTACCGCAGGAGTTCCGCGCCGGCTACGTCTCGGCGCGTCTGCTCCAGCACGGCATCTACGCCGGCGCCATCACCGCCCCCGCGGTCCCCGTCGGCAGCGAACGGCTGCGCTTCTTCCTCACCTCCGAACACACCGACGACCAGCTCCGCCACACCGCCGATCAGGTGGCCGACGCGGTCGAAGCCGCCAGGGAACTCCCCGACCTCGGCGGGATGAACTGAAGGCGCGCAACCGGACTCGCATGGCGCCCAGGATCCCGGTCGCCAGCCGAGCGAGTTGACCCGCCCGGCGGATTGCGGTCGGGGGGTCGCGCCACGCGCGGCGGGAGCTCGGGGGGTCGTGCCTGGGGATTCGCAATCGCGTAGCGTTGGTGGGGTTGTCAGCATGGTGGCCGACGGATTGGGGTGCATCGTGGGCGGATCCGAGCACGCCGCGCGGCTCGTACGTTTCTGGCAGACCGTGGAGTTGTTCGGTCCGCATCGTGTTCCCGAGGTCGGTCCGGTGGCCGACGGGCTCGTCGTCGAGCTCGCCGCCGAGGAACCGGCGCCCTGGGAAGACGGTGCCACGCTGCCTGCGTTGCGAGCCGGGCGAGGGTGGCAGTTCGTGGTGTACGGCGGGTTGTTCGAGATCGGCCGGGCGCGTGAGGCACTGGTGCGCGCCTTCGGCGACGATCGGCTCGAACCCGATGCCCGGCGCACCGGCACCACCGCGGCGTTCGCGGTGACGGTGACCGCCGACGGCACCGTCGCCTGCGGCTCGGCGACCCTGTCGAGCCTGGCGTGGGCGGTGAACCGGCTGCGCGAACCCGGCCCCGCAGATCCCGGCTGGGCCGAGGGATTCGACCACGACTCGGCGGCGTTCACGGCCGCCTTCGACACGCTGACCAGGGAAACCGCGGCGACACCGGAAGCCGATCAGCAGGTGACCCGCTGGCTCGATGTCGCGGGGCGTGGGGTCGGCGCCTCGCTGATCGCGGCGGGCGCGGACGGCGTGATCTCGCCTGGGCTGGCGGGGATGTCGGCGCTGGCGTTCGCGCAGCGAGTCCGGCCCGAGGACACCGAGGACGCGGTCTGGCCGCCGCGCGTGACCGGACGTGACCTGCAAACCTTCACCGGCGAACTGTGCAGTGCGCTGGGTATCCGATCCGAGTTGCGGGCAGGCGGGGTGCGGGTGGCCTGTCTCCAGGTCGCCACCCGCGACGCCGACACGGTCGAGGACCGGCTCAACAGCGGGCTCGACTCCGATCTCGGCGCGCTGGCCGAGGCGGTGGAACGCGGCGATATCGGTGCCGCGCTGCGCGATTACCTCGCCGCGACCGCGACCCTGCCCACCGACGACCGCATCGACGTGCGCCGCAGGCAGGACGCGGTCGTCGAAGGGCTGCTCCCCCACCTGGTCCCCGACGGGCGCTGGCCGGGTGATCCGCTGGTGTCGGGCCAGCAGTTCGCCGTCGACCGGGCCATGGCCGAATTGCGCGACGACGCGGGCATCTTCGCCGTGCACGGCGCCCCCGGCACCGGCACGACGACCATGCTGCGCGATCTGCTCGCCGGCATCGTGGTCGAGCGGGCCGCGCAACTGGCCGGCTTCGACGACCCGGCCGCGGCATTCACCGGCATCACCGAACAAGTGCAGGTGGCCAGGAATTACACCGTCGGCGCGCATCGGCTCGCACCGCAGGTCACCGGGTTCGAAGTGGTGCTGACCACGGGCAGCGACGAAGCGGCCGCCGCGGTGGTCGCCGAACTACAGCAGCGCGATGCCGTCGATCCCGCCTTGCCGCTCAACCACTTCACCGAGCTGGCCGAACTCGTCGGCGGTGCACCCGCGTGGGGACTGGTGGCCGCCGCGCTCGGCGGCGCGCGCCGGACCTACGGCGAGCAGTTCTGGTTCGGGGACCGGTTCGCCACCGAACGCAAGAAGGAGCCGTCGTCGAGCGGGATGCTCGACATTCTCAAACAGGCCGAGGCCGACCCGGATTCGATTCCGGACTGGTCGACCGCGGTGCGGGACTTCGCGGGGAAACGGGCCGAGGTGCGCAGGCTGGCACAGGAGCGCCAGGACGTCGCCGACGCGGTCGCCGAACTGCCGGACATGCACACCGCGTTGCAGTCGATGGCCGACGAGATCGCCGAAGCCGACGACGCGCACGCGCACTGGCGCGACCGTCATCACGAGGCGAACGAGCATCTGCGGGCCGCGCAAGCCGCACATCACCGGGCCGGGAAACTGCTCGGGGAACACAGTGGGCAGAAGCCGGGGTTCCTGGCGTCGTTGTCGACGGGGTTCCGGGCGGGACGGCGGTGGAGTGCGCACAGCAACGAACTGCTGCGGGAACGTCATGCGGCCGAGGCACAGATGCGCAGGCGCCAGAGCGAGGTCGACTACACCCGCGAGCAGTGGGCGCAGGCCGCCGAGCACGGGCGCGGGCTCATCCGCGACCATCTCGCACTGACCACGCGGCGCGAGAACGCCCTCGATGTCATCGAGCGGGCGCGTGAGAACTGGTCGCGCACCATCCCGTTCGGTGATGTGGCCTGCGACGAGGAACAGTTCCAGCTGTGCAATCCGTGGGCCGACGAGCAGTACGCGACGGCGCGGCGCGAACTGTTCGTGTCGGCGTTGAAGCTGCACCGGGCGTTTCTGCTCAATGCCGCGCCGCGGGTGCGCGACAACCTGATCGTCGCGATCGCGTTGATCCGCGGCGAGCTCGGGGTGCCGCCGAAGACGGAGACGGTGGCGGCGGCGTGGCAGACGCTGTTTCTCGCGGTGCCGATGGTGGCGACGACCTTCGCGGCCCTGCCTGCCTTGTTCGCCGGGGTGGGGCGCGAGGCGCTGGGGTGGTTGTTCGTCGACGATGCCGGGCAGGCGGCGCCGCAGGCAGTGGCCGGCGGTCTGTGGCGGACGCGGCGGGCGGTGATCGTCGGTGATCATCGTCAGCTCGGGCCGGTCGGCGTGCTGCCGACCTCGGCGCAGGAAGCGCTGGTGCGCCGGTACGGGCTCGAGCGGGAGTGGATGCCCGATCACGCGACGGCGCGCAGCGCGGCCGATCGCGGCGTGCGCTACGGGACCTGGCTGACACCGGCCGATGCCGACCGTCCGGTGTGGGTCGGGACGCCGTTGCGGGTGCACCGGCGCAGTGATCTGCCGATCTTCGAGCTGACCCATCGCATCGCCTACGACGACGACCTGCTGTTCTTCGGCACACCGGAGCGTCCGGAGTTCCCCGGCGGCAACCGGTGGATCGATGTGCGCTCCGTCGGCGCCGAAGGGAACTGGATTCCCGGCGAGGGTGACGCGCTGGCCGCACTGCTCGGGCAGCTGGCCGAGGACGGGGTCGCGGCCGCCGACATCCGGGTGGTGAGCCCGTTCCGCGATGTCGCCCACGGTGCGCAGGAGATCGCGCGCGAGCTGCTCGGCGCGGAATTCGCGGCACGGCAGGTCGGGACCGTGCACGGGATGCACGGCGACTCGGCCGAGGTCATCGTGCTCGTCCTCGGCACCGCCCCGCCCGCGGGCGGCTCGCGCCGCTGGGCGGCGGCGAACCCGAACGTGCTCAATGCGGCGGTGTCACGTGCACGCCGGCGCGTCTATGTGATCGGCAACCATCGATTGTGGAGCAGCCAGCGGTATTTCGACGAGCTGGCGGCACACTGGCCGGTGACGGCCGAGCCGGTACGTCACGCAGTGAGCCGGTAGCAGCGCGGTCGTGAGTTCCGTTGCGGCGCGGGCGGTTACGGCGTGTCGAACAGGGGGGTGCCTGATTCGACGGTGGTGCCGAGGGTGGAGGGGTGGATGGAGTCTTTTTTGGAGTCCATGACTACGACGGGGCAGATGGGGGCGTAGTCGGTGCCGTCGAGGTTGGTGAGGTCCCAGGTGACGATGGGGGTGCCTGCGGTGACCTCGTCCTTTTCGGCTGCCAGGAGGTCGAAGCCTTTGCCCTGGAGTTTGACGGTGTCGATGCCGAGGTGGACCAGGACGCCGACGCCGTTGCCGAGGATGACGAAGGCGTGGGGGTGGAGTTTGAGGATCTTGCCCGCGATGGGGGCGGTGACGGTGAGGGGGCCGCGGGTGCGGTCGGGGTCGACGGCGACGCCGGAGCCGACGAGCTGACCGGCGAAGACCTGGTCGGGGACATCGGCGAGGGCGTGGACGGTGCCGGGCAGAGGAGCCAGGACGGGCACGCTCACAGGATGTCCTCGATGTCCTCGGCGAGGGTGTCCGCTTCGGGGCCGACGACGACCTGCACGACCGAACCCGCCTTCAGCACACCGTGGGCGCCCGCGGCCTTGAGCGCGGCCTCGTCGACCTTGCCCGCGTCCTTGACCTCGGTGCGCAACCGGGTGATGCAGGCCTCGATCTCGACGATGTTCTCCGCGCCACCCAGACCCTGGACGATCGCTTCCGCTTTGGACATGTGTTCTCCCTTTCCGCGGTGGTTGCCGGTACCAGTATGGGAGCCTCGGATGTGCGCCACGTCATATTTCGCGGTTGACATCCGACGGCCACCTGGTCAAACTTACAACTGGTTATGACCGGACAGTACCCGTCAGGGTCACTGGTTCACAACAGTTCTCCCGGATCGCCGCCAGCGCCGGTCCGGCTCGTCGAAGAGGGTCGACATGACTGCCGTTACCGACAGCCCCAAGCAAGAATCGAAAGTGTTCGCGGGATTGCAGCGCCTGGGTCGCAGCCTCATGCTGCCGATCGCGGTGCTGCCCGCGGCGGGCATCCTTTTGCGGATCGGCCAGGACGACCTGCTCGGCCGGTTCTCCGCGCTGCACAGCACCGCCGCTGTCATCTCGGCCGCGGGCCAGGCGGTGTTCACCTGGCTGCCGCTGATCTTCGCGGTCGGTATCGCGATCGGCTGGGCCAAGAAGGCCGACGGGTCGACGGCGATGGCCGCGGTGGTCGGCTACATGGTGCTCGACGGCGTGTTCAAGGCGATGTCGCCGATCGTGCTCGACGGCAAGACCGACCCCAAAGGCGCCCAGGCGCTGATCAACTACGGCGTGCTCGGCGGCATCGTGATGGGTCTGCTGTCGGCGATCCTGTGGCAGCGGTTCTATCGCACGAAGCTGCCGGATTTCCTCGGCTTCTTCAACGGCAGGCGGCTGGTGCCGATCCTGACCGCGGTGACCGGCCTGGTGGTCGGTGTCGGTATGGCGTTCCTCTACCCTGCCTTCAACTCCGCGCTGACCTGGGTGGGCGAGACCGTCGCGGACAACTCCGTGCTCGGCGGCGGCATCTACGGCGCGGCCAACCGCATGCTCATCCCCACCGGCCTGCACCACATCCTCAACTCCACCGTCTGGTTCCTGGTCGGCGACTACACCGACGCCTCCGGCCAGCTGGTGCGCGGCGACCTCAACCGCTTCTTCGCCGGCGACCCGACCGCGGGCACCTTCATGACCGGCTTCTTCCCGATCATGATGTTCGCCCTGCCCGCCGCGGCACTGGCCATCTGGCACAACGCGCGCCCGTCGCAGAAGAAGCTGGTCGGCGGCATCATGCTCTCCACCGGCCTGACCGCGTTCGTCACCGGCATCACCGAGCCGCTGGAGTTCTCGTTCATGTTCGTGGCGTGGCCGCTGTATGTGGTGCACGCGATCCTGACCGGTACCTCGATGGCGCTGGTGAACGCGCTCGGCATCCACGACGGCTTCACTTTCTCCGCCGGCGCCATCGACTATCTGCTGAATTTCGGTAAGGCCACCGACGCGTGGTTGCTGATCCCGATCGGGCTCGGCTACGCGGTGATCTACTACGTGCTGTTCAGCTTCGTGATCAAGAAGTGGAATCTGCGCACACCGGGTCGCGAGGCCGAAACCGATGTCGAGGCAGGCGAACCCGACGTGGCGGCTGTCGAAGCCGAGGCCGCCCTGACCGGCACCGGCGACACCCGCACCGACGCGCCGCTGGTGGCCGAGACCGAAGCGAAGCTGGACAAGAAACTGGAAGGTGAGTGACGCCTGATGCCCGAACAGGTGATCCGTGGCCTCGGGGTGAGTCCCGGAGTCGTGTCCGCGCCGTGGCTGCGGTTCGGTTCGCAGCTCGAGACCTCCGCCCAGGATCCGGTCGGCGGCTCCCCCGAGGAGGAGCTGGCCAGGGTCGAGGCGGCGCTCGGCGGGGTGGCCGAGGAGATGCAGGCCCGCGCGAAACGGGTGACCGGCGTCGCCGCGGAGATCCTGGCGATGTCGGCGACGATGGCCCGTGACCCGGGCATCGTGGCCGCCACCAAGAACGAGCTCGCGGCCGGGATGCCGACCGCGCACGCGGTGCACCTGGCGTTCGAGGGGTTCTGCGCGAAACTCGAGGCGCTCGGCGGGTACATGGCCGAGCGGGCGACCGACCTGCGCGATATCGGCGGGCGGACGGTCGCGGTGCTGCTCGGCGAGCCGATGCCGGGCATTCCCGAACCGGGGTATCCGTTCGTGCTGGTCGCCCGGGATCTCGCGCCGGCCGACACCGCGATGCTCGGTGACAGCGACGTGGTCGGACTGCTGACCACCGAGGGCGGGCCGACCAGCCACACCGCGATTCTCGCGAAATCGCTTGGCCTGCCGGCGGTGGTGAACTGTCCGGGCACCGATCAGCTGATCGCGGACGCGCCGGTCCTGCTCGACGGCAGCACCGGCGACGTGATCATCGACCCGAGCCCGTTGCGTCAGCAGGCCGCGATCGAGCAGGCGGCCGCCGATGCCGCCCGGCTCGCGGCGGCGAGCGGACCGGGACACACCGCCGACGGGACGCCGGTGCGGCTGCTGGTGAACATCGGCACCGTGGACGACGCGGTCAAGGCGGGACCGGTCGACAGTGAGGGGGTCGGCCTGTTCCGCACCGAGTTCATGTATCTCGGCAAGGCGGTGGCACCGTCGCTCGAGGAGCAAACCGCCTCCTACACCACGGTTCTCGAACAGTTCGCCGGGCGCCGGGTGGTGGTGCGCACGCTCGATGCGGGGTCCGACAAGCCGCTGCCGTTCCTCGACCTGGGCACCGAGGAGAACCCCGCGCTGGGTGTGCGCGGGTTGCGGATCGGCACCGTCTTCCCCGACACCCTCGCCACCCAGCTCACCGCGCTCGCGCGGGCGGGCGCGGCTACCGGGGCCGAGCTGTGGGTGATGGCACCGATGGTCGCCACCGCCGACGAAGCCGCCGGATTCGCCGCGCTGGCACGGGAATCCGGGTTGGCGAAGGTCGGCGCCATGATCGAGATCCCGGCGGCGGCGCTGCGGGCGGCCGATCTGCTCGCGCACCTGGATTTCGTCAGCATCGGCACCAACGACCTGAGTCAATACACCTGCGCGGTCGACCGGATGGCCGGTGGGCTCGCGCATCTGCTCGATCCGTGGCAGCCCGCGGTGCTGGATCTGATCGCGATGGTCGGCGCGGCGGGCACGGCGGCGGGCAAGCCGGTCGGTGTGTGTGGTGAGGCGGCGTCGGATCCGGCACTGGCACCGGTGCTGGTCGGGCTGGGTGTGACGAGTCTGTCGATGTCGACGCCGGCGCTGCCCGCGGTGCGCGCGGCGCTGTCCGGGGTGGATATCGAGGTGTGCCGGGATGCGGCGGACGCGGCGTGCGCGGCACGGAACCCGCAGGTAGCGCGGGAAGCGGTGGCGGCGATCATCGGACGCGCGTGAACCCCTGGAAATCCGCGCCGGGTGTGTGGTGCGTGCCGTGACCGGGATTCTTCGTGGTCGGCTCGTCGGGGCAGCGACGGGAGACATCGCCGACGGCGTCGTGGAGTTCGTGGACGGCCGGATCACCTGGGTCGGTGCGGCGGCGGATCATCCTGCGCCCGAGCGTCTTCCGGACGCAGGCCCGGATCTGGTGCTGCCGGGACTGATCGATCTGCACTGTCACGGCGGGGCCGGGTTCGGGTTTCCCAATGCGGATGCGGCTGGGGCGCGGGTGGCGGCGGCGCATCATCGTGGGCAGGGCAGCACCGGTTTGCTGGGGAGTCTGGTGTCGGCGCCGCCCGAGGTGCTGGTCGAGCAGGCGGCGATGCTGGCCGATCTCGTCGAGGACGGCGTGCTGCTCGGGGTGCATCTGGAGGGGCCGTTCATCAATGCGACACGGTGTGGCGCACAGGATCCCGCCGCGATCATCCCCGGTGATCCGGCACTGTTCGAGCGGATTGTCGCGGCGGCGCGGGGCACCGTCCGGTCGATGACCTTGGCGCCGGAGACCGCGCAGTTCGACGAACTGCTCGCCGCCATGCGCCGTCACGGTGTGCTGCCCAGTCTCGGGCACACCGATGCCGACGCCGCCACCACCGCGGCCCGGATCCGCGCCGCGGCGGGTGCCCCGATCACCGCGACACACCTGTTCAACGGGATGCCCGGACTGCATCACCGCTCCCCCGGGCCCGTCGCGGCCTGCCTCGCGGCCGCCGGGCGCGGGGACATGGTGGTCGAATTGATCGCCGACGGTGTGCATCTGGCGCCGGCAACCGTAGCGATGGTGTTCGACACCGTCGGGCCGGACCAGATCGCACTGGTCTCGGATGCGATGGCGGCGGCGGGAATGAGCGACGGCGACTACCGGCTGGGGGCCCTGGAGGTGCGGGTGCGCGACCGGGTCGCCCGGCTCGCCACCGTCGACGGATCACCGGGCGCCATCGCCGGCGGCACGGCCCGGCTCCTCGATGTGCTGCGGTGGACGGTGCGGGAAGCCGGGGTTCCGCTCGGCGCCGCGGTCACCGCCGCCACCCGCACACCCGCGCGCGTGCTCGGCCTGGACCGCGGCACCCTGACGGTCGGCGCGCGGGCCGACCTGCTCGTCACCGACCAGTCACTGCAGCCGCGACGGGTGTTCGTCGCCGGAACGGAGGGAAGCTGATGGAAATCGTCATCCGGGCGGACGAACACGAGGTGGCGCGCACGGTCGCCGATATCGTCGGCGGGTATGTGGAGCGCGGGAACGCGATCCTCGGGCTGGCCACCGGGTCCTCGCCGCTGGGCAGCTATCAGGAACTGGCGCGCCGGTACCAGGCGGGCGTGCTCGACTTCACCACGGCGAGCGCGTTCCTGCTCGACGAATACGTCGGGCTGCCGAAAGAGCATCCGCAGTCCTACTTCTCGGTGATCCGCTCGGAGTTCGTCGACCACGTGAATCTCGACGCCGCGCGGGTGCTGAGCCCCAACGGCGAAGCCGGCGACATCGCTGGTGAGGGGCGCCGCTACGACGCCGCGATCGCCGCGGCGGGCGGAATCGATGTGCAGTTGCTCGGGATCGGCACCGACGGGCACATCGGATTCAACGAGCCCGGTTCCGCGCTCACCTCGCGGACCAGGGTGAAGACGCTCACCGAGCAGACCCGTAAGGACAATGCCCGCTTCTTCGACGGCCCGCAGGACGTGCCGCATCATGTGCTCACCCAGGGCCTGGGCACCATCTGCGAGGCCGGGCATCTGGTGATGATCGCGCTCGGCGCGGGCAAGGCCGACGCTATCGCGGCCGCCGCCGAGGGTCCGCTGTCGGCGTTCTGCCCGGCCTCGGTCATGCAATGGCATCGCCACGTCACCGTCGTCGTCGACGAGGCGGCGGCGAGCAAACTGAAACTGGCCGGCTATTACAAGTACGCCCTCGCCAACAAGCCCGCCTGGCAGTCGTTCTGAGATGACCGCGCTCGAGTTCGCGGTCCAGGACGTGGCGGGCGCCCGGCTCGCCGGGCAGCTCGGCGCGGACCGGGTGGAGCTGTGCTCGGCACTGGGCAGCACCGGCGGGCTCACGCCGAGCAGCGGACTGATTGAGGCAGCGGTGGCGACCGGGATTCCGGTGCACGTGCTGATCCGTTGCCGCCCCGGTGATTTCGCCTACGACGCCGACGAGGTGGCCGTCATGGCCGCCGACGTGGTCGCGGCCGTGGCGGCGGGTGCCGCCGGTGTCGTAGTCGGCGCGCTCACCGAGCGACACGAACTCGATGTGCCCACGCTGACCCGGCTGGTCGACGGCGTCCGCCCGGACAGGTTCAGGTCACGTTCCACCGGGCGATCGATCAGGTGCCCGATCGCCGTGCCGCACTGGACGCGCTGACCGAACTGGGCGTGCGCAGGGTCCTCACCTCCGGTGGCGCACCCACCTGCGCCGCCGGCCTCGCCGCCCTGACCGCGATGGTCGAGCACGCGGGCCGCCGGATCGAGATCATGGCGGGCGGCGGCATCCGCGTCGCGGACATCCCCGCCCTGCACGCCACCGGTGTCGACGCCATCCATCTCTCCGCCCGCAGGCCACTACCCGGTGCTGCCGGACCCGGCGGTGGCGGCGCCGCCCGCGAGGTGACCGATGCCGTGCTGGCGGTCGCCGCCACGGCCGCGCTGCGCGAACTCGGTTAGCTCCGTTCGATCAGGATCTGTTCGGCTTCCACCCGGTCGCACTGGAAAGCGGCGCGGACCGCGTCCATGGCGGCATCCCGCTGTCCGGCGGCGAAGAGCTCGTCGATGGCGGTCCATTGCTCGATGGTGGGCGGGCTGACCGTGAGGTCGAGGCGGCGTTCCAGGCGGGCCCACATGCGGGCGACAGTGGGGTCGTCGGCGAGCAGATCGCCGAGGTGGGCCTTGAACAGGGCGTGCTCGGTGCGGTACATGCCCATCCAGCCGCTGTCGGGCGGGCTGGCCTCGGCATTGGCGGTGCGGTCGGCGAGCTTGAGGATGACGGCGGGCGGGTGCGCCGCGATCTTCGCGTAGGCGTCGAGATTGCGGGCCTTGCGGTCGGTGCCGACACCGGTGACCGCCCACACTAGGTCGAGAACCGCACGGCCGAAACGGGTTTCGACCTCCTCGGCGGTGACCGGGGTGTCCTCGATGACATCGTGTAACCAGGCCGCGGTGCCGTGCGCCCCGTCGTAGCCGAAGTCGCTGAGGACGCCACGGACGGCGGCCAGATGGGTGATGTACGGCGACTGCCCGTACTTCTGGTCACCGTGCGCCGCGCGGGCGAACTCGCGGGCCTCGGCTTCCTGCTGCGCAACGCTGTCGAACTCCATGTGGCACCCCCGTGCTCGAATGTTTCGTCGTCACCGACCCTAGTCGAGCACACCGACAGAAACCGCCGATCAGGGCAGCTGGGCGGGCTTCACCGCGGTGAGGATGCCGGTCTGGTCCCGGCTCTGGGTGTAGGTGAGCTCGGCGAAGCCGAGGTCGCGCAGCGGGTCGGTGTACTGGCGGATGTCGGTCTGGACGAAGGCGTCGGCGTCGTGGAACACCGACAGCACCGCCCGCATCCGGGGGGTGGGCGACGCGTCGGCGAGCAGCAACCGGCCGCCGGGCCGCAGCACCCGCCACATCTGCGCCAGCGCGGCCGCGCGCTGCGGCTCCGGGATGTGGTGCATGACGAAAGTGCAGGTGACAGCATCGAATTCCGCGTCGGGCAGTGGCAGCTCCTGCGCCGGTCCGACCTCGTAGCGATGATGGGCGGCACGATCCCGGCCGCGGTTGTCGGCGATCGCGGTGGCCGAGGGGTCGACACCGACCGCCGTACCGCGCGATCCCACCGCCGCGCCGAGCGCGCGCACGAGTTTACCGGGGCCACAGCCGATATCGAGGGCGTGTTCGCCGGGACGCGCGCCCGACAGTGCCACGAACTCGCGCAGCAGGCGACGATGCCTGCCCAGGAAGAACAGCGCGGTGAACACGTTGTAGCGGCGCAGACCGGCGATGACCAGGCCGGTGCCCGCGTCGTCGACGAACATGGGAGTGAGAAGCTGGTTTCGGGACATGCGTTCATGGTCGCCGCGCCTGCGCGCATGCCACCAGGAGCAAGTTCGCCGGTATCGTCCGTTTCCGGACAGTTCCGCCGAATCCGTCCGGGAAGGAGCGCATGGCCGAGCACGCCGATCGCCGCGTCCGCCGCACCAGGGACACCCTGCACAAGGCACTGATCGAGCTGATGATCGAACGTGGCTACGACAAGGTGAGTGTCAGCGACATCATCGCCCGCGCCGACGTGGGCCGATCCACCTTCTACGCGCACTACCGCGACAAGGACGACCTGCTGCTGGTCAGCTGCACCGAGTATCTGCGCCGCGAGATCACCCGCGCCGCCGTCCCCGGTTCGGTGCTCGCGCCGCTACGGGTGATGTTCCATCTCGCCGCGCACTATCCCGGGGTCTACCAGCCGCTGGTCGGGCCGAAGGCGAGTGCGACCGTGCTGCGTTCCTATCGGCGCAGTTGCGCCGAGCTCATCGGTGAGATCGTCGGCGAGCAGCCCGCGGGCACGATCGCGTTCCTGTCGTGGGGCATGGTCGGCTTGCTGGCCGAGATGATCGATCCCGCGGAACCGCTGTCACCCGGGCAGGCCTGGCAGCGGTTCGAAACGCTCGCGCTGCCCGCGCTCAGTCGCAGCGAACACGCAGGTCCGGCCACGGCGGACGACGCAGCACCGCCAGCGCGGCAATGACGCCGGTGAGCAGGCCGATCCATTCGCCGAGCTGGGCGATGCGATTCGAGTCGACCGCGGGTGTCCAGTGCGCGCGGCCCTCGTGGATGACGAACACGCCGACCGGGCGCGGCTGACGCAGGTATCCCCCACCGCGCGCGACGGTGATCACGACGGAGCCGTCGGCGGTGTCCACGGGTTCGCCGAAGACCGCGGGCGGTTCGGCGATCATCTGGTCGAGACGGTCCCTGATCGTCATCGCGTTCCCGTCGGGTCGTGGCGGTGGTGCCGTCGAAGATACGCGGTCGGCGGCGTGGTCGTCGAGAGCCGGGGCGTGGCCGCCGCCCCGCCGGCTGGATCGGCTGCCATGATGGACGCGGCACTGTCCCGGGAGAAAGGCGCACCGATGCCCGAGCTGGAACTGTCGACGACCTGGTCTCGCTCGATGGGATTGCGCGTGCCGGTGGTGAATGCCCCGATGGGCGGCGCGGCGGGGGGCCGGCTGGCGGCCGCGGTGTCGGCGGCCGGTGGGCTCGGCATGATCGGGATGGGCAGCGCGGGTTCGGTCGAGGCGTTGCAGCGTGAACTGGCGCTCGCCGAGGGTTCGGTCGACGGGATCGGCTTGGTCGAGTGGGTGCGGCACCGCGAATCCGGGCTGCTCGACGCCGCGATCGCCGCGCGGCCGCGGATCATCTCGGTCAGCTTCGGGAGCGATTTCTCCTGGGTACCGCAGGTGCAGGCGGCGGGTATTCGCGCCGTCACCCAGGTCTATGACGCGCCCGGTGCGCACCGGGCGCAGGACGCCGGCGTCGACATCCTGGTGGCGCGGGGCAACGAGGGCGGCGGTCACGGCGCCGACCGGATGGCGCTGATGCCGCTGCTCGATGCCGTGCTCGAGATCGCGACCGTGCCGGTGCTGGCCGCGGGCGGTATCGGCTCGGGCCGCTCCCTGGCGGCGGTGCTCGCGGCGGGCGCGGCGGGCGCGTGGCTGGGTACCTGCCTGGCCGCCGCCGAGGAATCGCTGCTGCCCGAACCGGCCCGGCTGGCCATGCTCGCCGCCGACTCCACCGGCACGGTCCTCACCACCGCGTTCGACGAGGCACTCGATCTGCCGTGGCCGCCGATCTATCCGGCGCGGGTGCTGCGCAACGAGTTCACCGATCCGTGGCTCGACGACGACAAGCGCCCGTCCACGGAGAGTCTGCGCGCCGCCATCGCCGCCGACGATCCGCGGCTGGCGCCGGTCGACGCGGGGCAGGGCGTCGGATTGGTCACCCATATCGAGCCGGCGGCGGCCATCATCGACCGGCTGTGCGCCACCGCCGCCGAACTCCTCGCCTGAACTCACACGCCGGCGGTCCGCTCGCAGCGTGCGGGTTGCATAAATATGTAGACCGGTCTAGTTTAGGCCTATGGGCGCGAAGGGCACGGAAACCCGCTGCAAGCTGATCAAGGCGACGCGATCACTGATCGAGTCGCACGGCTACTTCGGCACCGGACTGAATCAGATCGTGCAGACCAGCGGCGCGCCACGCGGATCGCTGTACTTCCACTTCCCCGGCGGCAAGGACGAACTGGTGGCGGCGGCACTGCGCGAGAGCGGAACCGATATCGCGGCGATCATCCGCACCACCGAGGCGACCGACGCGCGGGACCTCGCGCGCAAGATCGTGACACTGCTGGGCGATCAGCTCGAGACCTCGGACTGGCAGGTCGGATGCCCGGTGGCCGCCGTCGCATTGGATACCGCATCCACCAATGACACTGTGCAACAAGCCTGTTCGGCCACCTACCGGCTCTGGGAAGAGGCACTGCGGGAGCGGCTGACCGGATTCGGGCATCCCGAACCGGAGCGGGTCGCCACGGTAGCGCTGGCGCTGGTCGAAGGCGGGCTGGTGCTCGCGCGGGCGCACCGGTCGCGCGAGCCGCTGCGCCGCCTCACCGACACCATCGACACCCTGGTCTGAGCTCGTAGCGCTCCGACCGGGCCGTTCCCATCGGCTCACAATATGTAAATCGGTCTACTGAAAGTAGGGCATCATGGTTCACACCGACTCGATCGTTTTCGGCGCGGCCGGCTTCCTCGGCCGGTCACTGGTGGCCGAACTGCTGCGCGGCGGGCACACCGTCGCCGCCGCGCTGCGTGCCGGGAGCCAGGACCGGCTGCGGAACTGGCTGGCGGACCAGGATATCGACACCGGTGCCCTGCGGATCGTCACCACCGATATCGCCGAACCGGATCTGGCGCTGGGCGACACGGTCGAGGGCGTGCGCGATGTGTACAACGCGGCGGCGGTGATGAAGTTCGGGCTCGATGCCGAGACCGCTCGCCGGGTCAATCTCGACGGCGCGGTCCATGTGCTGGAATGGGCTGCGCGGCAACCGGATCTGCGACGGGTCGTGCACATCACCGGCTACCGTGCCGCGGTGAACGGGCCGCGTGACTACCGGGCGGGCGCGTACGAGGCGTCCAAGGTCGAGGCCGATGGTGTGCTGCGGGCGCTGGCCGCCGAACGCGGCGTTCCGTTGACCTTCGCGAATCCCTCCGGAGTGCTGGGGCCGGGCCAATATTTCGGTTTGTCCGACTTCGTCGACACGCTGTGGCAGGGCAAGTTGCCCGCGCTGCCGGGGACGGCCGACACCTTCATCCCGGTGGTCGATCTGGGCTATGTGGCACGGTTCATCGCCGGGTTGCCGACCCTGCCGGGGACCGCCGGGAAGTCCTATCCCCTGCTCGACGCGACGACTCCTGTTCTGCCCGAACTGATTCGGATCGTCGCCGAGCACCTGCGGGTGGCGGCGCCGCGCTTCACCCTGCCTGCTTCGGTGGTGCGCCGGTTGCCGCGCGCGCTGACCCACGCCGATCCCGAGGCGCTGGCCTTCATCAGCAGCGATCGCTACGACACGACCGAGGCCGAGGCGGTCGCGCGGCAGCTCGGCGTCGAGCACCCGCCGGTCGCGGATCTGCTGCGGACCTACGCCGACGGTGTCGTGGCCAGCCGCAACGGCAGCGTCACGCCGGCCCCGAACTCCGGTTTCCGGCGGGGGACCTGGCTGTCGGGCGACCGGACCGATCCTGAATACGTGCTGCTGCACGGCATTCCGGTCGACAGTGAGTCATGGGCGGAGGTGGCACACGAGCTGGACGCGCCGACATTGGCCGCCGATCTGCCGGGACTCGGCCGGTCGGCGGCATCGGACTCCTCGCTCGGCGACTGGGTCGAGGAGTTGCTGACCCCGGTACGGACGCGGCCGGTGCTGGTCGGGCATTCGTATGGCTGCTGGGCCGCGGTCGAATTCGCGTTGCGGCATCCCGATCGGGTATCCAGGCTGGTACTGATCTCGCCGGCGTTCCTGCAGCCGCCCGCCGCGCGGTGGACCGGGTCGCCGCTGGTCGCCGAGGTGGTGCGGCGGATGCGGGTGGCGAAACTCGCTGCGCGGCTGGGTCTTCCGGTCGGCCCGGGGGTGGAGTCGGCGGTGGCGAATCTGCGTCGGCCGGGGGTGGCGCGGCGGACGTTCGCCGCGCTGCGAGCGGCGGGTGCGTCACGAGCCGAGCTCGCCGAGAAACTCGCGCGGGTCAGTGTTCCGGTCGAGATCGTGGTCGGTGCGGATGATCCGCTGGTCGAATCCACCGGCCATCCGGTGATCACCATCGACGGCGCCGGGCACTATCCGCAGCTGACACATCCGGAGCGGGTGGCGCAGGTGTTGCGCAGCGAAACACGTTCCGGGGCAGCGTCTTCGGTGGTGGCCCGCACCCCGGCTCACTGACCGAATCAGTGAGGTTTACTGCTCCTCGACCACGATTCGGTGGGCCGGGTCGGTGAGCAGGTCCGGCGGGAGGTCGACTGTTTCCACCGTTCGCCAGCGCTCGTGCCAGGTCGGGACGCCGCCGGGGAGGTTCTTCTCGCGGGGTGTGGTGAGCAGTGGGAGGTCGAGGCGGGCGGCGGTGACGGTGACAGTCGCATTGGCCGGTGTGTGTGACCAGACGTTGTCTACGACATCGGTGATGCGGACGCCGAGGCGGTGGCCGGTGTCGAGGCGGGCGTCCTGCCAGAGCAGGCGGACGGTGGTGTCGGGGCGGACCGGGGCGATACCGCGGGTGATGACGGTGGCGCGGCCGCCGGGGGCGATGTCGTAGAGCTCGAGGGCGACCGTCGCCTGCGGCGGGCCCGACAGGGTGAGGGCGGCGGTGGCGCGGCCGGCCAAGTGGAGGGGCGCGGGGAGCGGGTCGGTGATCGACCAGATCTCGCGGTCGGGGCCGGGGAGCAGGCCGCGATCGGTGTAGGTGCCGGTGCGCAATGCGACCGGGACGGGGTGGGAATCGGCAGGGGGCCAGACGGATTCGCCACGCCAGCCGCCGTCGAACTGACCGACGGTGACGGGCGGACCGGGGACCTCGATATCGGCGCCGGCCACATGCCGGTCCAGGAAGGCGTACAGCTCGTCGGCGAAATGCGGTGTGCCGCACTTGGACCGGCAGTCCGAGTGGCCCCACTGCCCGAACCAGGCACGGTGTTCGCCCGGTCCACGCGCCTGCCAGGCCTCGATGACGCGGTCGGCCCGGGTGTTGGAGTCGAGGAAGCTCTGGCCGAGGAACAGCGGAGTCGTGTTGCCGCGCAGGGCATCCACCATGTCGCGGGCGCGCCAGCCGGGGTTGTCGCCGTTGTGGTCGGTGGTGAGGGCGAGGTAGCTGTTCGCGCAGTCGGGGGTCATCTGCACGGCATTGGCCTGATATTCCGGGGAGTCGTCCCAGCGGCCCGGGGTGGCGGCGATCGCCAGGTGTTCCGGGCCTGCGGTGTCGGCGGGACGGATACCGTCCTCGGTCAACGGTTTTCCGCCGAACTTCCACGAGATGCCCTGCATGTACAGGTAGGAGAACGGGTCCACCACCGGCTCGAACGCGGCCACCGCGGCCAGCCCCTTCGGCTTCGCGGCCAGGGCCATCATGCCGGTCCAGCCCTCGTAGGAGGTGCCGACCACGCCGACGCGCCCGGTCGACCACGGGCGGCTGGCCGCCCACTCGACCGCGGCGGCGACATCCGCGCGCTCCCCCGGACCACCGAAGTCCGGGCACCCATTCGACCCGCCGAACCCACGCAGGTCGACGATCACATAGGTGTAGCCGGACCGCAGCGCCCATTCCACCGGCAGATTGTCCGTCGACGGACCGCCTTCGGGCCGGGGCTGCGACAGATACGCCAGATGCGCCCGATAGGGACTCGCGGTCAACAACACCGGCGTCTTCTCCTCGGGCCCCACCCCCGGCGGCCGCAGGACATCCACATGCAGGCGAGTCCCGTCGGGCGCGGTCAGATACTCCTGCGTCCACGTGAACGCCACATTCACCGGCTCGGCCGACGCAGGCGCCGCCATCCCCAACACCAACGCCACACCGGCCGCAATCCGCGCCACCACCAGACCCCATCGCACCCCTGGACTATGTCGTGCCCCCACCCCGGAGTCCAGCCCCCACAACCCTGGGCGCGCCGCCCTGCCCGCCGCGTCGTCAGACCATCGGTGGCGTGGTCGTGTCCGGACAGCCCGGTCTCGATCAGCAGGACTTGCGCGATCTTGTTGCCGGATCAGGTATTCAGCACGATCGGGCGAGGTAGCCTCACTGCCTTCAGGGGGACTCGCAGGCAGCGATCCCCTGGGAGGGAAGTCCGAATGACAGACAGTGGCGTATCTGCTTGTGATGCAGCACATTCAGTGGTGAAACGTGGTCGGCTGCGCTCGGCGATGATCGCGATGTCGGCCGTGTTGTGCTTGACCGGTGGTCCCATGGCGGTCGGCAGTGCGGATCCGCTGACCACCCCGCAGCACGACCCGTTCTACACCCCGCCGTCGGGCTGGGAGTCGCAGGCGCCGGGCACCATCCTGAATTCGCGGCCCGTCGAGGTGGCCTCGCTGACGCCGCAGGCGCAGAACGCCGACGCCTGGCAATTGCTGTATCGGACGACCGATACCGACGGCAGGCCCATGGCGACCGTGACGACCGTGCTGCGCCCACGCACCGGGCAGGTCAAAGGTTTGATCAGCTACCAGCCTGCCACCGATGCCTCGGCCCCCCAGTGCGCGCCCTCCTACGTGCTGCGGCAAGGTGCGCCGGACAAGTACGACTCCTCGCTGGATCTCATTCAGATCGAGCAGATGCTGTCGACCGGGCACGCGATTTCCGTCCCCGACTGGGAGGGGCCGAAGGGGACGCTGGTCGCCCCGAGACAGCCGGGGTACCTCGTGCTCGACGGGATACGCGCCGCCGAGCGTTTCGCGCCGCTCGGCCTGTCCGGCACCGATACTCCGGTGGCCGCGGCGGGCTACTCCGGCGGGTCGATCGGGACCAGCTGGGCCGCGCAGGTACAGCCGGACTACGCTCCCGAACTCCGGCTGACCGGTGCTGCCCTGGGTGGTTGGACAGCGCCCCTGGCCAGCTACCTGGAGACGCTGAACTCCGGTCTGTTCTCCGGTTTCCTGCCGTCGATGCTGCCGGGCATGATGCGCGCCGATCCCCGCCTGGCGGCGGCTTTCGACACGTATCTGACGCCCGCCGGGCGCGCCCTGATCGCGGCCGGTGACAGCAAATGCGTGACGCAGAACGTGTCCCAGCACGCGTTCCTGAACCTGGACGACTACCTGACGATCCCCTTCACGCAACTGATCGAGCAGGTCAAGGCGTCCTTCGACGGCCTGGACTTCGGCCCGACGGTGCCGAGCGCACCGCTGCTGGTCTACAACGCCGTGCACGACGAGATCATCGACATCACCAAGACCGATCAGGCGGTGGCCCAGTGGTGCGCGTCCGGGGCGCCGATCACCCAGGTCCGCGACGGCCTGAGCGAGCACGTCAGCCTCGCGATCAGCGCGACGCCCGCGGTCCTGGACTGGATCGATGACCGCCTGGCCGGCCGGCCCACGCCGGCCGGTTGCACGACACACACGGTGCAGTCCATGTCGCCCGGCGGCTTCTAGCACCGGCAGGGCAACGCGAATCGCCCGCCCACGGAATCCGTGGACGGGCGATTCAGGCACTGCTACCGACGAATCGGCTGCTGCGACTTACACGTCGTAGTACAGCTCGAACTCGTAGGGGTGCGGGCGCAGGTTGACCGGGGCGATCTCGCTTTCGCGCTTGATCTGGATCCAGGTCTCGATCAGGTCCTCGGTGAAGACGTTGCCTTCGGTGAGGTAGTCGTGATCCTGCTCGAGGCGGTCGATGACCGTCGCGAGGCTGGTGGGGGCCTGCGGGATGTTCTTGGCCTCCTCGGGCGGCAGCTCGTAGAGGTCCTTGTCGACCGGAGCCAGCGGCTCGATCTTGTTCTTGATGCCGTCCAGGCCGGCCATCATCATGGCGGCGAAGGCCAGGTACGGGTTGCCCGAGGAGTCCGGCGCGCGGAACTCGATGCGCTTGGCCTTCGGGTTGTTGCCGGTGACCGGGATGCGGACCGCGGCGGAGCGGTTGCGCTGCGAGTACACCAGGTTGATGGGGGCCTCGTAGCCCGGCACCAGACGGTGGTAGGAGTTGACGGTCGGGTTGGTGAACGCCAGCAGCGACGGGGCGTGGTGCAGGATGCCGCCGATGTAGTGACGCGCCAGGTCCGACAGGCCGCCGTAGCCGGCCTCGTCGTGGAACAGCGGCTTGCCGTCCTTCCACAGCGACTGGTGCACGTGCATGCCCGAGCCGTTGTCACCGAAGAGGGGCTTCGGCATGAAGGTGACAGACTTGCCTTCCTGCCACGCGGTGTTCTTCACGATGTACTTGAACAGCTGCAGGTCGTCCGCAGCGCCGAGCAGCGTGCCGAACTTGTAGTTGATCTCGGCCTGACCGGCGGTGCCGACCTCGTGGTGGCCGCGCTCGAGCTCGAAGCCCGCGTTCTGCAGGTTGGTCGAGATCTTGTCGCGCAGGTCGACGTAGTGGTCGTACGGGGCGACGGGGAAGTAACCGCCCTTGTTGCGGACCTTGTAGCCCAGGTTGCGGCTGCCGTCCGGGTTGAACTCGTTGCCGGTGTTCCACGAGCCCGAGACCGACTCGATCTCGTAGAACGAGCCGTTCATGCCCGAGCCGTAGCGGATGCCGTCGAAGATGTAGAACTCGGCCTCGGCACCGAAGAACGCGGTGTCGGCGATACCGGTCGAACGCAGGTACTCCTCCGCCTTGCGCGCGATGTTGCGCGGGTCGCGGGAGTAGGCCTCACGGGTGAACGGGTCGTGCACGAAGAAGTTCAGGTTCAGGGTCTTCGCGGCACGGAACGGGTCGATCCGGGCGGTGCTGAAGTCGGGGAGCAGGAGCATGTCCGACTCGTCGATCGACTGGAAGCCACGCACCGAGGAGCCGTCGAACGCCAGACCCTCTTCCGCCAGGTCGGCGGTGAACGCCTTGGCCGGGATCGAGAAGTGCTGCTGAACGCCGGGAAGGTCCGAGAAGCGGATATCGACGTATTCGATGTCCTCTTCCTTGATGTACTGGATGACCTCTTCGGCCGTGCTGAACGTCACTTGTTCTCCTTACGGATCGGTTCCCAGCCAGTCACGATACTGACCATGTCGAGCGACCTGCGAGCAGTCGCTACGAGGGGTTCGTCGCCAGCTGACGCTATGGACGCGGTGTTTCCCTACAGTCAAGGCTGTGTTTCGCCAGTGTTACGCGTGCCGGCGGCAGGGGTGATATCTGCCATCCCGGTGCGACATGCATGGTAATCCTGCCATCCGCCGATCGGTGCGACCACGTGACCTCCACCAACGCCGTCGTGGGCGGTCGATAGCGCGCCTCTATCCTGGAGGGCATGGCGCGCATCACCGGCACATGGCTCTCCGGCAACCCCACCGAACCCGGCGACGAGGAAACCTCCGGTTACCCCGGGGAGCTCTACGGGCTGCCGCGCGAGGGCGCCGGCTCGCTGGCCGCCACCTGGCGCCGGGTCGTCGCGCTGTTCATCGACTGGTTCATCGCGGTCGGCGTGGCCGCGGTGATCACCCGCAGCTTCGCCTCCTCCTCGGTGCCGCTGCTGGTGTGGTTCGTGGTCGGCGTCGCCGCGGTGACACTGTTCGGGTTCACCCCCGGCCAGTACTTCATGCGACTGCGGGTGCTGCGGATCGATGCCCCCGTGGCGGTCGGGTTCGTGCGCGCGCTGGCCAGGCAGGTGCTGCTGGTGTTCGTGATCCCCGCGCTGTTCACCGACGCCGACGGCCGCGGCATGCACGACCGCGCCACCGGGACGGCCCTGGTCAACGCCCGCTGAGACGACTCGAGCCCGGTACCTGGACAGGTACCGGGCTCGTCGCGGGTCAGCTCAGCGGCGACGGATCGCGCGCTGCATGCCCTTCATCTTGGCGCCGGGGGGCATCGGGCCCTTCGGCATCGCGGGGCCGCTGCGCGAACTGAGGGCCGCGAGCCTGCCCTCGATCTGATCCATCCGCTTGACGTCGATATTGCGGGGCAGCTTGGTGAGGAACTTCTGCAGATCCTTGAGCGGGGTCTGGCCTTCGTCGTTGCCGACGACGACCTCGTAGATGGGGGTGTCACCGATCAGTCGGGCGGTGCGCTTCTTCTCCTGCGCGATGAGCGACTTGACCCGCTGCGGGGAGCCCTCGGCGACGAAGATCACGCCGGGCAGACCGATCACCCGGTGCACGGCATCGAGCTGGGTCGTCGCGGCGACGCCGTTGGCGACGCGCCACTTGCCCTGCAGGTTCTCCAGCACCCACGCCGCGGCGCCGGCCTGGCCCTCGGCCTTGCGGTAGACGTTCTTCTGCACCCGGCGCCCGAAGATGATGAACGCCAGCAGCACACCGAGCAGCAGACCCAGCGGCAGCAGGAACCACTGCAGATCGAAGATCAGACCGATCAGGAAGAAGACCACCGTGGTGGCGACGAGTGCGCCGATCATCAGCGGCAGCAGCGCCTTGTCTTCCTTGCGCTGCATATTGAACGCCTGCCACAACTGCTGACGTCGTTCGCGTGATGCCTGCTTACGGGCCGCTTTAGCCGCGGCCTTGGCTTCCTTCGACGGCTTGCCGCCCTTGCCTCCTGCCATGGTGTCAGCTTAGATGGCCCCCGACCGGCCGGTCGGACCGCATGACGCCTGCGCCACGATCGCGGCGATTCGGACGTCTTTTCGCGGCGCGGCGGCCCCCGACCGGCCAGAATGAACCGGATGCGCCCGATCACCCAGAATCCGGTCCACGCCCCTGTCACCGACGGCGTCGACGACGCCACCGCCGAACGGCTCGCCGCCGCACTGCGCTGTGTGACGGTGTCGCGCGAGGATCCGGCGCAGACCGCCGACGCGGAGTTCGCGGCGCTGGCCGCGCACCTCGAGTCGTCGTTCCCGCTGGTGCACGCCCAGCTGACACTGACCTGTTTCGGCCGCAGCAGGCTCTACCGCTGGGACGGCGCCGACACCGGGCGGGTCTCGGCGATCCTGCTGGCCCACCAGGACGTGGTCCCGGTCGACGATGTGCAGCGCTGGACCCATCCACCCTTCGGTGGCGTCGTCGACGACGAGTTCATCTGGGGTCGCGGCGCGATCGACGACAAGAGCCGGGTGCTGGCCGTGCTGGAAGCGGTCGAGGGCGCGCTGGCCGCGGGGATCCGGCCACGGCACACCGTCTACCTGGCCTTCGGACACGACGAGGAGGTGTTCGGGGACGGCGGCGCGGTGCGGATGGCCGAGCATCTGCGGGCCGAGGGGGTGCACGCCGAGCTGCTGCTCGACGAGGGCGGGGTGATCACCGACGGCGTCGCCGACGGGGTCGACCGGCCGGTGGCCAGCATCATGCTCGGCGAGAAGGGCTACGCGACCGTGCGGTTGTCGGTCACCGAGACCGGCGGGCATTCCTCGATGCCGGGGCGCCAGACCGCGGTGGGCCGGCTCGCCCGCGCGGTCGCCCGGGTGCAGGACAATCCGATGCCGCTGCGGCTGACGCCGGTGATCACCGACATGCTCGCCCGGATGCGGGTGGCGCTGCCCGAACGCCGCCGCAAGCTGCTCGAACTGACCGGCACCCGTGGCCTGGCGACGCTGACCGGACCGCTGCTCACCCGGATCCTGGCCGCGGGCCCGACCACCGAGGCACTGGTCCGCACGACCACGGCGCCCACGGTGATCAGCGGCGGTGTGAAGGCCAATGTGCTGCCGCAGAGTGCCGAGGCGCTGGTGAATTTCCGGATCCTGCCCGGTGATTCGGTGGCGGCGGTGCTGGCGCACTGCCGGCGGGTCATCCGGGATCTCGGCGTGGCGATCGACCTGGTCGGACCCGCCTCGGAACCGTCGCGGGTGACCGGTCCCGGCCCGGCCTACGAGCTGATCGCGGAACTGGCGACCGGGATCGTGCCCGGCATCGTCACCACGACCGGGATCGTGCCGGGCGCCACCGATTCCCGGCACTACGACGGTCTGGCACGCACCCGCTGCAACTTCGCGCCGATCGTGCTCACCGCGGCCGACCTGGCGCGGATCCACGGAACCGACGAGCGGATCTCGCGGCTCAACTACGCTCGGCTGATCGAGTTCAACCGGCGCCTGATCGAGCGGCTCGCCGCCCCGGCGCCCGACCACACAGGAGAGCGGCGATGACGACCGACACCGGCGAGTTCGCGGGCAACGGAGGCCGGATCGCCTGGCGCGCATGGCAACCCGAGTCGGCGCCGCGCGCTGTCGTGGCGCTGGTGCACGGTGTCGCCGAGCACTCCGGCCGCTACGAGCACGTCGGCTCGACGCTGGCGGCGGCGGGCTTCGCGGTCTACGCGCTCGACCATGTGGGCCACGGGCTCTCGGCAGGTCGCTCGGCCAATATCGGGTCGATGCAGGGCGCGGCCGACAATGTCACGTCGCTGCTCGAGCTCGCGAGCGCCGCCCATCCCGGCATCCCGCGTTTCCTGCTCGGGCACTCGATGGGCAGCCTGGTGGTCCTGCACCTGGCCACCCGCGGCCCGGTCGCCGTGGACGGCATCGTGGTGTCGGCACCACCCCTGGACATCCCGCTGGGCAATCCGGTGCAGCGCCTGGCCGCTCCCCTGCTGACCCGGATCGCCCCGAATATCGGTGTGCTGACCCTGGATTCGTCGGCGATCAGCCGCGATCCGGAGGTGGTGCGCGCCTACGACGACGACCCGCTGGTCTTCCGCGGCAAGCTGCCCGCGCGCACGGCGGTGGAGATCCTGCAGCACACCGCGCTGGTGAAACAGCGCCTGGACGCGCTCACCGCTCCCCTGCTGGTGCTGCACGGCACCGCCGACGTGATCGCGGCGCCGTCGAGCGCCGATGTCCTCGAACAGGGCGCGGGCTCGACCGATCTGACGGTGCTGCGCTATCCGGGACTGTTCCACGAGGTCTTCAACGAGCCCGAGCGCGACGAGGTCCTCGGCGACGTCACGAACTGGCTGACCGCCCACGCCGCGGGCTAACGCCGCCGTAGCTGGTCGATCGTGCGGATCGCCCGCTCGACCAGCGCCTCGAACAGCTCGTCGGCGGTGCCTGCGGGCGCCTCGGCGATCCGGCGTGACAACGGCGCCTCGACCTCGGGGTGTGCAGCCAGCCACGGGCTCGGCACCGGATGAAACATCGCTTGCCGCATCCGCGCGTCGGTGCGGTCGTAGCGGTAGTCCACCAGCAGCGCAAATCCGAACACTTCGACCAGGAAGAATCCCCGCACGGCCACCGCGTCCTCGATCGAGAGCCCGAGGTCGACGAGGAAGGCCAGGAACCGCTCCGGCTGGATGACCCGTGCGATCGGAACCTCGCTCGGGGTGACTGTCTCGTCCAGGGAGATCAGCGTGGCACGTGGCATCGCGCGGTAGGCCGCGCGCGCCTCCTGATAGACCCGGCGGATGCTGCCGCGCCAGTCCGCAGTGTCGAAGGCGTGCAGCGGCAGCAGGTCCATCATCCGCGCGGCGGCCAGGTCGACCACTTCCTGCCGGTCGGCGACCACGTTGTAGAGCGCGCGCACCGTCACCCCGATCTCAGTGGCGAGTCTGCGCATCGTCAATTGCGGAAATCCCTCGTCGCCCGCGATATCGAGCGCGACCCGGGCGATCAGCTCCTTGGTGAGCGGCTCGTGCGCGCCGTCGCGCGGGGGCCTGCCGCGTCTGCGCCGCTCGGTGGTCATGCCACAACACGCTACCCACCCACCGGCGACGCTCCATAAAATTACACACACTGTTGATTTAATGACCGAGTGAGCTTAGCCTCGCCTTATGACCTCCCCGATGAGCCTTCGCACTGTCATCACCCGCCGCCGGCTCGGCCTCGCCGCGGCCGCCCTGCTCGCGGTCCTCGCGGCCGTGCTGGCCCTGGCGCCCTACGTGGCGGTCTACCTGGTGGCGGTGGAGTTGTTCACCGAAGGCGGTGACCCGGACCGGATTCCGGCCATCGCGCTGTGGACGGCCATCGCGATCGCGGCGCGCGCGGCACTGTCGGGCATGTCCTCGCACACCGCGCACGTCGCGGCCTATCGGGTGCTGGCGGATCTGCGGCTCGCGCTCGCCGAGAAACTGCGCGTCATCCCGCTGGGCCGGGTACAGGCCCGCTCGACCGGCGAGCTGAAGAAGCTGCTGCACGACGATGTGGAACAGCTGGAAGAGGCACTCGCCCACGGTGTTCCGGATCTGGCGGCCGCGATCGCGGTGCCCGTCGCCACCACCGTGCTGTTCTTCGTCCTGGACTGGCGGCTCGCGCTCGTCGCCGTCGCCGCGCTGGTGATCCTGGTGGCGATCTCGGGCGCGGGGATGGCGCTGGCGCAGAAATCCGATGTCGCGCTGGCCGGCCACCTGACCACACTGAACTCCGCGGTGCTCGGATATCTCAACGGCCTCACCGTGATTCGCGGGTTCCTGCGCCCGGACTCCGGCTACGACCAAGCCCGCACGGCCGTGCTCGACGGCTTCGAGCATCAGCGAAGAGCGCAGGCGGGGCCGACCTCGTGGGTGGTCTCGGTCATGCTGGCCGGCACCGGCTTCGCCGTCGCGGCCATGCTGCCGGTGGCCGGGATCGGCGCCGTGCACGGCTGGGTTTCGATCCCGACGCTGATCCTGATGCTGCTGCTGTGCCTGGGCTACCTGTCACCACTGATCGGACTGGTCGGCGTGCTGGCGACGTTGCTGATCCGCGTCCAGTTCGCCGCGGGCGCGATCACCGAGATGCTCGACGAACCCGCCCTGCCCGAACCGGCAGAGCCGGTGCTGCCCCGGAGCTTCGATGTGCGGCTGCGGGCGGTGCGATTCGCCTACGCCGAGACCGAGGCGCTGTCGGGGATCGATCTCGCCGTGCCGGCCGGATCGTCGCTCGCCCTGGTCGGGCCGACCGGAGCGGGCAAGTCGACCATCGCGCGGTTGATCGCGCGGTTGTGGGATCCGGAGTCGGGCAGTGTCGAGATCGGCGGGGTCGACCTGCGCGCGATCGGGTCCGCAGCGCTCGCCCGGCTGGTCGCCTACGTCCAGCAGGACGAGTACATCTTCGCCGCCACCCTCACCGAGAACATCCGCATCGCCCGCCCCGGCGCCACCGATGCCGAGGTGATCGCCGCGGGCGAAGCGGCCCAGCTGGCGGACGTGGCCGCGGAGCTCGGTGGCTGGGACGCGGAGTTGCCACCGGGCGGCGGCAGGCTCTCCGGCGGTCAGCGGCAACGGATCTCGATCGCCCGGGCGTTGCTGAAGAACGCACCGATCGTCATCCTCGACGAGGCGACCGCCGCGCTGGACGCCGAGACCGAACGACGTACCCTGGCCGCCATCGAGCACGTGACCGCGGGCCGCACCGTGATCGCCATCGCTCACCGCCTCGACACCGTGCGCGACAGCGACCGGATCGCCGTCGTCGACGGGGGCGCGATCACCGCGATCGGTACCCACGACGAACTCACCCGCGACAGCGTCACCTATCGCACACTGTGGGCCGCCTACACCGCGGCCACCGGGTGGCGCCTCGACCCGGTCGCCGGCTCCGCGCACGCCACCATCCCGGCCCCACCACCGCCCGCTGACATCGACGACTGGACCCGCGCGGCCCGCGCGGTGGTCACCACGGGTGTCGCCACGATGACCTTCGGCAAGCAGTGGCGCGCGCTGTACGGCCGCAGCTGGCGAGAGTTGGTGCGGCACGGCTTGATTCGAATACTCCTCGAATCGCTGGTGCGCGGCGTCCCGTTGGCCGCGGTGTTCCTCGTCGTCGACCGGGCGCTCGACGGCGCGCTGAGCACGACCTTCCTCTGGCAGGTGGGCGCCCTGGTGGTGGCCGGGATGCTCGCGCGGGTGGTGCTGTCACGGTGGGCCAACCTGTTCGTCTGGGGGCTGGCCGACCGGGCCAAGGCCGACCTGATGCTCTCGATCATCGAGCGGTTGCGCCGGGTACCGATGGGCTTCCTCGGCCGGGTCGACCGCGGCCGGCTCGCCACGGTGATCACCGGTGACACCGCGATGCTCGACTTCCAGAACGTGCCGGGACAGGTGGCCGCGGCGTGCGTACAGCCGGTGTACGCGGCGGTGATCCTGTCCGTGATCGACTGGCGACTGGCGCTGGCCGCGCTGATCGGCATCCCGATCTTCCTCGCGGTGACGGTCTGGAGCGACCGGATCTACCACCGGGTGTTCGCCGATGTGCATCGGGTCCGAGCGGACGCGTCCACCGTGCTGCTCGAACAGGCCTCGGGCGCGGCGGTGTTGCGCGGGGCCGCGGATTCGGCGGTGGCGCACCGCTATCGCGCGGTGGTCGAGCAGTTGCGCGCCGCCAGTGTGGCGATGTCGGTGCGGGCGACACCGGCGACCGCGCTGGGCAGCATCGCGGTCGAGAGCGGGCTGGTGGTGCTGATCGTGGCCGGGGCCGCGCTCTACCGGGGTGCCGAGGTGAGCGGGTCGACCCTGCTGCTGTTCCTGTTCCTCGCGCTGGCGCTCTACCAGCCGATCCAGGAACTCAACGCGCTCGCGGGCTATCGCCGCAATCAGGAACAGATCGCGGCCCGGATCGCCGAGGTGTGGGACGAACCGGTGCTCGGTGAACCGGACCGCCCGGCGACCCCGGCGGACGCGACGCTGCGCTTCGACGACGTCGGCTTCGGCTACGGCGATGAACGGGTGCTCGACGGGGTGTCGTTCGAGGCACGACCGGGGACGGTCACCGCGCTGGTCGGGCGGTCGGGGGCGGGCAAGTCGACGATCGCCGCGCTGGCCGCACGACTGTGGGATGTCGACCACGGCGCGATCCTGCTCGGCGGGCAGCCGCTCCCCGCGGTGGGCAGCGACGGGGTGATGGCCGCGGTGACCACGGTCCATCAGGAGGTCTACCTGTTCCCCGACACCGTCCGCGCCAATATCGCCCTCGGCAGGCCGCGGGCGAGCGACGACGAGATCTGGGCGGCACTGGCCGCCGCCCAGGTCGACGACGTGGTTTCGGCGCTGCCCGACGGCCTGGACACCGTGCTCGGCGAGGGCGGCTCGACGCTGTCGGGTGGACAGCGCCAGCGACTCTCGATCGCGCGGGCACTGCTGAAGGACTCCCCGGTGCTGATCCTCGACGAGGCCGTCTCGGCCGTCGATCCCGACACCGAGGCCCGCATCCAGGCGGCCCTGCAGACCCTGGCGGCGGGGCGCACGGTACTGGTCATCGCGCACCGGCTCGACACCGTGCGGCACGTCGACCAGATCGTGGTCCTCGACAGTGGCCGTGTCGAGGCGACCGGAACGCACGAGGAGTTGCTCGCGACCAGCCCCACCTACCGGCGGTTGCTCGGTGAGTCGGTGACGAGCGGGGACACCGACCCGGTCCCCGCTCGCTGACCGGGCGGGCCGGGGACGGGGCGCATCCGCCGTGTCCCCGGTCGGTCGCCGCGAATAGACTCCCCGCATGGGAACCACGTCTACCGGTGCCGTCGCCTTCATCCGTGCCAGCTGGCACAGCAATATCGTCAGCAAGGCGCACGAGGGCTTCCTCGCCGAGTACACCGGGCTCGGGAACGCGGCCTCGGTCGTCGAGAGCTTCGATGTGCCGGGCGCGTTCGAGATCCCGCTGCACGCGCAGCGGCTGGCCCGCACCGGGCGTTATGACGCGATCGTGGCCGCCGCGCTGGTCGTCGACGGCGGCATCTACCGGCACGACTTCGTCGCCTCCGCGGTGATCGACGGGCTGATGCGGGTGCAGCTCGACACCGATGTGCCGGTGTTCTCGGTGGTGCTCACCCCGCATCACTTCCACGAGCACAGCGAGCACGTCGACTACTACACGAACCATTTCGTGACGAAGGGAGCCGAGGCCGCCCGCGCGGTGGCGAACACCCTCAGCTCCCTGCAGTCACTGCCCGCGGCGCGCTAGAACTTCGTCAGGCAGGCCTGTTCGCCGTCGAGGACGCCGGTGCGGAACGCTTCCAGGCGCTGATAGCCGCTCGCCACCACCTCGCCGTTGACATCGGCGGCGGCCAGGCCGTCGGCGAGCAGGCCGGAGACGGCTTCGTCGAGATCGCCCGCCGACAGTCGCGGATCACTGCTCGGCTCACTGAGTTTCGTGGTCAACGCGCCGGACAGGCACGCCGTGCGCAGACCCGCGGTGGCCGCGCCGGTCAGCGACAGCCCGCGATCCTGCTGCACCGCGAGGGCGTAGCGGGACACGAACACCACCGCCGCGTCGTAGTCACCGGTCACCACCGCCGAGAGCGCCTTCTGCTTCGCCTCGGAGTTCTCGCCCGCGCGCTCGGCCATCGCGGCCAGATCGGTGCCGATGGTGTTGCTGCCGGGGCAGTAGGACACCGGCTCGGTGGTGGTGGTCGAGGCGCAATCGCGGGTGACGCCGGCGTAGTCGAACGTCGGCGCCTTGCTCACCGGCATGGACTTGCCCAGCTGGGTGGCGAGGGTGCTCAGGTTCTCCTTGTTCACCGGCAGCTGCTCGTCGCGTTCACCGTCCTCGAAGGTGACCGGCAGGCCCGCGCGGCGCTGTTCGATCTCGTCCTCGTCGATGTTCTTGCAGGACACGGCGCCCTCGGTGTACCCCATCTGCACCGCGGTGACCCGCTCGAAGGCCGAACCGTGCACGGCGTCGGGATCGTTGGGGTCGCTGTCGCGCACCGCCACGGTCGCGCCGAGCACGCCGTTGAGGCCGTCGGTGGTGTTGAGGGTGAAGTGCTTGGAGTTGCCCTCGGCGACATGGCGCAGGAACACCCCGGCCAGGCAGTCGGCCTGCTGTTCCTTGACCAGCGCGTCCATGGTGAACCCGCGCAGCAGATCCGCCTGGGCCTGGATGGCGTGACCGTACTCGTGGGCCAGCACCATCACCACCGACATCTTGTCGAACCGGTCGATCAGCAGCGGCAGCAGCACCGAGCGATCCCAGCCGATGGTGTGGTTGAGCGGGCAGTAGGCGGCGTTGACCAGCTGATAAGTACTGCTGAAGCAGAAGCTGGCCGCCTCGGACTCCGGTGCCTTGGCCGACCAGGAGATGTATTTCGAGGCGGGGTCGAAATCGCCGGGGAAGGTTTTGGGGTACTCGGTCTGCCAGTACTCCTCGATATCGGCGATGGCGTTGAGCGCCAGCGTGTCGACGGCGCCGCCGTCGCCGTTCTCGGCCTTCTTGTCGGTGTCGGGCACCCCGGAACGCGGGCCGCTCGGCCCGTCCGCCGTGGCCGCACCCGCCACCTCCCACGGATTGTCGATGGCCGGTACGGCCTTGTCACTGGCGTCGGTGTTCGCCGAGCAGCCGGTCGTGAGTACGCCGACGCTCACCAGTGCCGCTGCCACGGCACCGGCGAAGCGATGCTTGATCATGCGCTGATTCCTCCCCGGGAAAGACGCGGACACCGAGCGGTCCGCGGTCGAGCGCTCACATGGTAGTCGACCCGGTTCAGGCGTCCAGGCGGAGCGTGGCCAGCACGGCGCGATGATCGGAGCCGGGAATGGTGAGTGTGCCGACCTTTTCGGCCACGCCACCGGCGACGAGGATGTGGTCGATGCCGATGACCGGTCCCCAGCGGCGATCGGTAGGCCAGGTGAGCAGCACCCCGTCACCGGTGTGGTCGGTCGCGGCGGCGAAGGGGCCGTCGAGCAGTGCCCGATAGGCCGAATGATCCTGTGTCGCATTGAAGTCCGCACCGACGATGGCGGGAGTGCTGCTCGCCGCGAGGATCTCGTCGACCCGGCGCAACTCGGATGTCCAGGCACCGAAGTCGATGTTCGGCGGGATCGGATGGAAGGCGAACACCGAGATCGGGCCGCGCTGTGGATGCTGCATGGTCGCCGAGATATTGCTCATGATGAAACCGTCGTACTTCACGGTGTCGTGCAACGGGTACCGGCTGTAGATGCCGGTCCCGCCGCCGCCCGCGCGGGCCGGTTCCAGGTAGACATACGGCAGCCGCTCTTCCAGGCCCGCCGCCCGCAGGCGCACGATCGCGTCATCGGTCAGTTCCTCCACGGTGAGCACATCGACATCGTTGTCGCGCACCACGGCGGTCACCGCGGCCGGATCGGCCTGCCCGAACAGCAGATTCGACTGCAGCACAACCAGTTCCGGTCCGTCGGCGGCTCGGCTGTCCGGGATGTAGGGCGGGACGACCGTCCACAGCACCCCGGCGAGCACCACCCCGGCCACCCCCGCGCTACGCCAGCCACGGGCCGCGAGCAGCAGGACCCCGCCGACCACGGCGCCCAGCATCAGCCAGCTCGCCCCCGAGGCCAGCAGGACGAGCGTCTTGCGCTGCCAGTTCCCGGCGTGCAGGACCAGCCCCGCCACCGCCGCGACCAGTGCGCCCCACCCCAGGACGAGCAGAGCCCGGTCCATCCATACACGCATCATGCCGCCAGCCTAGGGGCACGCGGTCAGCGCCTCGTGTGACGGTTCTGAGGATTCTCTGAGGCGCGGGTCAGAGCGGCATACCCGCTTCGATCCAGTTGTAGGCCTGGATCTTGCGGGAGTTGGGGTCGTTGACGACCTGGTTGATCAGGTCGTTGATCTGGTCGGTGGACAGCGGGTACCCGTAGTGTTCGGCCGCGCCCGCCGACGCCCACAGCGAGGCGAACAGGCCGGGGCCGCCGAGCAGATGGGTCAGGGTGGTGGCGACCTCGTCGACGGTCGCGATGACGCCGTGCACCAGCGCGATGGCGATGTCCTCGTCACCGGGTAGCGCGCCGGGGGCCAGCGCCCCGGACTCGACGACGCGCTGCGCCAGCCAGGTGCCGGGGATCAGCGGGTTCGGGCCGACGGCGTCGCCGAGGTAGTAGCGCCATTCGCCCGGATTGCCCTGGTCGAAGGCGTGGATGTAGAAGGTGCGGGTCAGCGCCCACAGGGCGATGTAGCGCAGGGCGAGCTGCTCGGGGCCCAGCGGTGCCTCGGCGCTGTCGGCGCGGTCCTTCTCCAGCAGGTTCCAGGCGAAACGGAACCAGACCTGCTCGGAATTGCCGACCCAGGTGGCGGGCAGCCGCTCGGCCAGCGCGGCGACATCGGCGGCGGGGCCGTCGAAACCGAGGTCACCGGAGGCCTCCACGCGCAGGTTGTCGACATAGCCGCGCAGAGCGTCGACGGAGGTGAACACCGCGTAGCCCAGCTGGGCCAGCCGGGTCAGGTCGGCATTGGCCGGCTCGAACACCAGCACCACCGGCATCCCGACACCCGGCTGCAGGCCCTCGGGCCAGAACGCCTCGGCGACCGCGAGTTCCCGGCCGGTGATCGGGTCGGCGACCTCGCTGTCGAGCAGCGGGAAGCCGAAACCGTCGGCCACCAGGTCGTCGACGAGCGCGTTGACCTGGTCGACCGCCGGATCACCGACGGTCGCCCCGGCGACGCCGACATTCACCAGATTCGGGCGGTGCAGGGTGCCGGTGCGCAGCTGTTCGAGGAACGCGTCGGCCGCCGCGGACAGCAGCAGGCGGCGCGCGCGCAGGAACTCGCGATAGTTCTCCACCCGCCACAGTGCCGGGTCGGCCGGAATCCACTGCGAGGCGAGCACACCCGGATTGCGGCGTTCCACCTCGGCGAGATAGTCGGCGGGATCGCGTTCGCCGAGCGCCGTTTCCGAATCCGGGCTCAGGAAGCAGAAGTTGGCGATGGCGTTGATCTCGTTGCGTTCGTAGCCCGCGTCGCGCAGCATCGTCTTCGGGAACAGGTAGTGCACCTGCACCGGCGTGCGCTCGCCGAACTGCGCGATCCCCAGCTCGGAGCCGGAACCGAGATCGCGCGAACCGTCCACGCGGGTCAGCAGATACAGCAGCGGATAGAACCGGGAGCCACGGGTGGCGCCGGAGAAATCGTCGGCGCACAGGTCGAGCGAGCCGCCGCGCAGGCGTTCCAGCGAGCCGATGAGGCCGTTGATGCCGCCGCGTTCGAGGGTCTCGTAGTCCTGCTGCAGGAAGGTCTCGGTGGAGCCGCTGAAGCGACCCCAGAGTGCCTGGTGCACATACCAGTACAGCACCCGGTCGCGGTGCAGGTCGTCGTCGAAACGGCCGCCGTTGAGAAACAGCAGCCGGGTGATCACCGGAATGGCGTAGCGGCCCATCAGGACCCGGTCGTGGTCGAGACCGAGCCGGCCTGCGACCGTGTCGAGGAAGGTGTCGACCTGGACGGCGGTATCGCTGAGCGCCTGCTCGAATTCGGCGGGGGCCAGGTCGCCGAGCGCGTCGAAGTGCGCGCGGCCGTTGCCGACCGCGATGACATTGCGCAGCAGCCAGTCCAGGGTGAAGGTGTAGCCGTCCTTGTCCCAGCGGATCAGGTGGTCGCGCAGGTTGCCGCGGGCCTGCGGCCACTGCGCGCACAGGGTGGCCAGCGCCAAGTCGCCCTTGGAGAGTTTGGTGCCGCCGGAGTTGACCCGGTTGAAGATGTCGACGACCTCGTCGACGGTGCGATCCGAACCGGTGATGGTCTCGACATTGAACTCGCGGTGGGTGATCTCGCGGAGTTTGTTCAGCCGGTCGAGGTAGACCGCGAGGGTCTCCGGCGATTCCTCGGTGAAACGGGACAGATAATGCATCGGCCCCTGGGCGAACAGCTCGGTGATGTCGATCCAGGCCGGGCTGGTGTCGCGACCCGGCACCTGGAACTCGAAAACCTCACGCTCGACATCGAAATGGAGCCCGGTGAACGCGATCGCGTCGCCCTCGAAGAACGACGGCGCCCGCCCGCGCAGGATGCCGTAGAGGGTGGTGATGCGCTGCTGGCCGTCGAGCAGCAGCTGCCGCAGGCCCGACCCGCCGGCGGTGCCGCGCACCGCGATCTCCTCCGACCCCGTCTCCCACACCAGCAGCCCACCGACCGGGTAGCCGAGGTACAGCGACCGCATGAGCCCGCGCACCTGATCCCGGTTCCACACGTATCCACGCTGGAATTCCGGCAGGAGCACCGCGCCGGAGTCGATCTGGTCGAGCAGGTTGGACAGACGTGTCACGGCAGCCTTTCGATCGCGATCCGGTGACGGCGCAGCGTCTCATCGTTGCACGGATCGTACCGACATACACCGACACTCCAGCGCCCGAACGGAACTGAACGACGGCGCCCGCGGCTACGCCGTGCCGGCGACCGCCGCGCGGAAGGCCGCCGAGGCGTAGAACGGGGCCAGCCTGCGGCGCAGGACGGTGTCCAGATAGCCGCGCTCGTCCAGCTTTTCGAGGACCGACGGGCCGAACCGCAGCGCCTCCTCGATCAGATCCTCGCGCGAAATGCCCAGTTCGGCGAGCAGTTCGGTGAGGGGGGTGTCGCCGTATTTGTCGAAGACGTGGTCGATGCCCTCGTCGAGCAGGGCGTGGAAGTAGGTGGTGTCGCGGAAGGTACGCCAGAATTCGAAGGTGAGCACGACGGCGTCCTCGACATCGTCGGCGGAGACGAGATCTCGGAAGGAACCGACGGCGTCGCCGGTGTGTTTGCGCCAGGTCGCGCGGGCGGTGCCGAGCAGCGCCTCGTCGGCGTCGTCGCTGTTGCCGCGCAGCACGAATCGCGCGCCGGTGCGGGTCAGCCGGCCGACGCCGTGCTCGATGGCGGGCAGCGCGGGCTCGGCCAGCCGGGACAGCGCCCCGCGCAGGGTCTGCGCCAGACCGCCGCCTGCCTGCTTGCCGTCGTCGACCGCGCTGACCACCGCGCGCTGCACCGCCTCGACACAGGCGTCGACGGTGACCGGGCTGTTGAGCACCAGGCGCACCAGCCGGTGGGTGACGTCCATCTCGGCCACCGCGTCGACCAGTTCGTCGAACCGGTGCGGATCGACCACGTCGCCGACGTCGAGCTCGTCGTTGACGCGATGGTTGTAGAGCCGGGCGGCGATCTCCCCGACGAGTTCGGGTATCGCGCCCTCCACCGGGATCTGCACGGCGTACTTGTGCGCGACCGCCTTGATCTGCTCGCGGGTGACCGCCTCGGCCAGGGTCAGTTCCTCGGCCTCGTCGAGCAGGCCGTCGACCTCCTCCTCGACCAGCTCGAAGAAGCCCTCGCGCCGCAGCAGCTGATCCTTGGTGAACGCCACGTGCGCGTCGAGCACCCGCATGGCCAGCTCGAAATCCCCATGGCCCTGGTTCGCACCCATGCGCCCAGGTTCGCACACCCGGCGCCGGGGTGTGCCGGGGGCGCGCGCAATCCCCGCCGGGGCATGCGACACGCCCGCGATTTCGGGACAGACTCCGCCCAGATCGCCGTGCGGAAAAACCGTCTGGGCAGTTTGCAGCCGAGTATGGCATACTTGGCTGCTGAGACTGGGCTGATCGCAAGTGATCGCCGTGGCTCACCTACGGAAAAGACTTTTAAACACATGACTCAAGGCACTGTTAAGTGGTTCAACGGCGAAAAGGGCTTCGGCTTCATCGCCCAAGACGGAGGCGGCCCCGACGTCTTCGTGCATTACTCCGCCATCGGCGGCTCGGGCTTCAAGTCCCTCGAAGAGGGTCAGCGGGTGGAGTTCGAGGTCGGCCAGGGCCAGAAGGGCCCCCAGGCTCAGGACGTCCGCGCCATCTGATCTCGGCGTAACGTAGCAAGGCCCCGCACCACTGGTGCGGGGCCTTGCTCGTGTTCACTCGCCCCCGAACACCCGCTCCACGACCGCCTTGGCGCGCCGGGTGATCCGCATGTAGTTGTCCAGGAACTCCGAGCCCTCGTCGGTCGGCCAGCCCGCCACCCGGGCCACCGCAGACAGCAGCCGGCCGGGACCGGGCAGCTGATCGGTGGGCTTGCCCTTGACCAGGACCAGCGCATTGCGCGCCGCCGTGGCGGTGATCCACGATTCCCGCAGCAACGCGACATCGTCGGGCTCGAGGATGCCCTCGGCCTCGATGACGTCGAGTGACTGCAAGGTCGAGGTGTTGTGCAAGCCGGGCACCTCGTGGGCATGGCGCAACTGCAGCAGCTGCACGGTCCATTCGATATCGGCCAGTCCGCCGCGACCCAGTTTGGTGTGGGTCGCCGGGTTGGCCCCGCGCGGCAGCCGTTCGGAGTCGACCCGGGCCTTGATCCGGCGGATCTCGCGCACCGCGTCGGCGGACACGCCACCGGCCGGATAGCGGACCGGGTCGATGACGTGCAGGAACCGCACCCCGAGCTGCTGATCGCCGGCCACCTGGTGCGCGCGCAGCAGCGCCTGCACCTCCCAGGACTGCGCCCACTGGTCGTAGTAGGACTTGTAGGCCGCCAAGGTGCGCACCAGCGGTCCGTTGCGGCCCTCCGGGCGCAGGCCCGCGTCCACCTGGAGCGGCGGGTCGGTGCTGGGCGCCCCGAGCAGCCGCTGCACCTGATCGGCGATGCCGTTGGCCCATTTCACCGCGACGGTCTCGTCCTCGCCGGGCCGCGGATCGCAGACGAACAGCACATCGGCGTCGGAGCCGTAGCCCAGCTCCATTCCGCCCAGGCGGCCCATCCCGATCACCGCGAAATCCGCGGGCGCTGGGGCGCCGCGTTCGGCTTCCGAGGCCCGGATGACCGCTTGCAGTGACGCTTCCAGCACCGCGACCCACACCGACGACAGCGCCGCGCACACCTGCGGCACATCCAGCATGCCGAGCAGATCGGCCGAGGCGACCCGGGCCAGTTCGTGCCTGCGCAGCGAACGGGCCGCGGCCACCGCGCGTTTCGGGTCGTCGTAGCGGGCGGCCGCGGTCTGGATGCCGCGGGCCACGTCGTCGGGTTGCGGGCCGAGCAGCTGCGGGCCGCCCGGTCCGTCGGCGTACATGCGGATGGTCTCGGGGGCATTGATGAGCAGATCGGGCAGGTACTCCGAGGAGCCGAGCACGATCATCAGCCGCTGCGCGATGGCGCCCTCGTCGCGCAGTTCGCGCAGGAACCAGATCTGGTCGTCGAGGCCCTCCGACACCCGGCGGTAGGCCAGCAGACCCGCGTCGGGATTCGGTGTGTCACCGAGCCATTCGAGCAGGGTCGGCAGCAGCAGCGCCTGGATGCGGCCCTTGCGCGAGACCCCGCCGGTGAGCGCCTTCAGATGCCCGAGGGCATTGGCGGGCGCGGCGTAACCGAGGGCGGCGAGCTGGCGCACGGCGGCGTCGGGGCTCAGGCGCAGCGCGTCGGAGTCCATCCGGGCGACTGCCTCGAGCAGCGGGCGATAGAACAGTTTGGCGTGCAGGCGCCGCACCCGCACCGCGTTGCGGCGGATATCGGTGTCGAGCACGCCGACCGCGTCCTGGCGGCCGTCGGGACGGATGTGGGCGGCGCGGGCCAGCCAGCGCATGCCCTCGTCGTCGTCGGCGGCGGGCAGGGTGTGGGTGCGCTTGAGCCGCTGCAGTTGCAGGCGGTGCTCGAGCAGGCGCAGGAATTCGTAGGAGGCGGTGAGGTTGGCGGCGTCGTCGCGGCCGACATACCCGCCGGCGGCCAGGGCGGCCAGCGCCTCGACCGTATTGGTCACGTGCAGCGACTCGTCGACCCGCCCGTGCACCAATTGCAGGAGCTGGACGGCGAATTCGACATCGCGCAGGCTGCCCGCGCCGAGCTTGAGCTCGCGCTCACGCAGATCGGCGGGCACCAGGTCCTCGACCCGGCGGCGCATGGCCTGCACATCGGCGACGAAGTCGGGGCGTTCCGAAGCCGCCCACACCATCGGCATCAGGGCGTCCCGGTACTGCTGCCCGAGTACCAGATCGCCGGTCATCGGCCGGTTCTTCAGCAGCGCCTGGAACTCCCAGGTGCGCGCCCAGCGCTTGTAGTAGGCCAGGTGCGAGTCGAGGGTGCGTACCAGCGCGCCCGCCTTGCCCTCCGGGCGCAGGGCCGCGTCGACCTCGAAGAAGGCCGAGCTCGCCACGCTCATCATCTCCGCGGCCAGCCGGGTGGCGGTCGCGTCGGCCGGTTCGGCCACGAACACCACGTCGACATCGCTGACGTAGTTCAGTTCGCGCGCACCGCATTTGCCCATCGCGATCACCGCGAGCCGCACCGGCACCTCGCCGTTCTTGCAGACCCGCGCGACCGCCACCGACAGCGCCGCGGTGAGCGCGGCGTCGGCCAGATCCGACAACTGCATACCGACCACGGTGTAGGGCGGCACCGGCTCGTTCTCGACCGTGGAGGCCAGGTCGACGGCGGCCAGCAGCATGAGCTGATCGCGATACCGGCTGCGCAACAACGCGATCGCCTCCGGCCCGGCGACGCCGGCCCGGAACAGCATCGGGCCGGCGTGCGGACCGGTCTCGGGTTTCGCCTCGACCGCGTCGAGCAGGTCGGCGATCAGTTCCGCGCGCGGCGGCAATTCGGGGCGGCGCAACAGCTTCCACGCGGCGGGCGCGGCGACGAGATGGTCGCCGAACGCCGTCGAGGAGCCGAGCAGGCCGAAGAGCCTGCCGCGCAGGGTGGTATCGGATCGGATCGCCGAATCCAGTTCGCCCCACTCCTCGCCCAGCGATTCGCGCAGCCGCACGAGCGTGGACAGCGCGAGATCGGCATCGGGCGAACGCGACAGCGCCCAGAGCACGGGCACGCCGTCGACGTTGTCCCAGCCGAGTTCACGCAGGGATGCCGCTGCTGCCGGTTCGAGGAGACCGAGCCGGCCGACGCCGGGAACAGCGGAGCGGGCAGTCGGTGGCCGGACCATGTCGACAAAACTACAGGGTCCGGGCAACGAAGGCGTTACGCAGCAGCACTGGGCCGCTGCGCCCCTGACTCAGGGGAGTCAGAGGGAGAGATACTCCTTGAGTTCCCACGGGGTGACCTGGCTGCGGTAGTCGGCCCATTCGCGGCGCTTGTTGCGCAGGAAGAAGTCGAAGACGTGCTCGCCGAGGGTCTCGGCGACCAGCTCGGAGCGCTCCATCACCTGCAGGGCCTCGTCGAGGGTGCCGGGCAGCGAGCGGAAGCCCATGGCGCGACGTTCGGCGTCGGTCAGCGCCCACACATCGTCCTCGGCCTCGGGCGGCAGCGTGTAGCCCTTCTCGATGCCGCGCAGACCGGCGGCGAGCAGTACCGCGAAGGTCAGGTACGGGTTGCAGGCCGAATCAGGGCTGCGGATCTCGACGCGACGCGAGGACGACTTGTTGGGCGTGTACATCGGCACGCGCACCAGCGCCGAACGGTTGGACCGGCCCCAGGAGGCCGCCGTCGGAGCTTCGCCGCCGTGGATGAGGCGCTTGTAGGAGTTGACCCACTGGTTGCTGATCGCGCTGATCTCCGGGGCGTGCTCGAGGATGCCCGCGATGAACGAGCGCGCCGTCGAGGACAGGTTCTCCGGGTCGTCGGGATCGGCGAAGGCATTGGACTCGCCCTCGAACAGGCTCATGTGGGTGTGCATGGCCGAGCCCGGGTACTGGGAGAACGGCTTGGGCATGAAGGTGGCGCGCACGCCCTCGTCGATCGCGACCTCCTTGATGAGGTAGCGGAAGGTCATCACGTTGTCGGCCATCGACAGCGCGTCGGCGTAGCGCAGGTCGATCTCCTGCTGGCCGGGGGCGCCCTCGTGGTGGCTGAACTCCACCGAGATGCCCATCGACTCGAGCGCGTCGATGGCGTGGCGGCGGAAGTTGGGGGCCGAGTCGTGCACGGCCTGGTCGAAGAAGCCGCCGTTGTCGGCGGGCACCGGCTCGCCGTTCTTGAGGCCGTTCTCCAGCAGGAAGAACTCGATCTCGGGGTGCACGTAGCAGCTGAAGCCGACATCGGCGGCCTTGTTGAGCTGGCGGCGCAGCACGTGGCGCGGGTCGGCCCAGGACGGCGAGCCGTCGGGCATGGTGATGTCGCAGAACATGCGCGCGGAGTGCTGGTGACCCTTGGAGGTCGACCATGGCAGCACCTGGAAGGTCGACGGATCGGGCCGCGCGACCATGTCCGCCTCGGACACGCGCGCGAAGCCTTCGATGGCCGAACCGTCGAAGCCGATGCCCTCTTCGAAGGCGCCCTCGAGCTCGGCGGGCGCGATGGCGACGGACTTCAGATAGCCCAGCACGTCGGTGAACCAGAGACGGACGAAGCGGATGTCCCGCTCTTCGAGCGTCCGCAGCACGAATTCCTTCTGGCGATCCATACCGGCGAGCGTAAGCACCTGGCGTTAAATCCGTGTTACATACACGCGCGGGTTTACGTTCCGATCAGTCCGTTCGCACATCTCACCGGGTACGACGGGGCGAGGTGAGGAATCGCGCATCTCAGCATGTGAGACCTTCGGCGGGCGCGGCGAGTTCGACGAGGTAGTCGATCACCGCGTCGTCGAGGCATGTGTCCCCGGCGACGAGAGCGGCGGTGTGCCGGTTGCCGCGGAATGTGATCAGGTCCGCGCCCAGCTGCGCGGCGAGGTCGACACCGGCCTGATAGGGGGTGGCCGGATCGTCGGTGGTGGAGACGACGACCGTGGCGGGCAGGCCGGGCGCCGAGATCCGGTGCGGCGTGCTGGTGTTGGGCACCGGCCAGGACGCGCACAGTTCCAGCGGGGCGGCACCGGTGCCCTTGCCGTCGTCGAGGAAGGGGGCGGCCTTGCGGTATTCGGTGTCCTGGCGCCCGACCACCGCCGGATCGGTGACGCGCGGGTCGTCGACGCAGCGGATGGCGTTGAAGGCGTCCTGGGTGTTGGCGTAGGTGCCGTCCTCGCGGCGGCCGTCGTAGAGGTCGGCCAGTTGCAGCAGGGTGTCGCCCTGACCGGCGCGCAGCTCGGTCAGGCCCTGGGTGAGCACATTCCACAGGTCGTCGGTGTAGAGGGCCTGCTGGACGCCGGTGATCGCGTCGCCGTAGCTGAGGCCGCGCGGGTCGGCGGTGCCGGCCGGGGTGGTCGCCAGCGGGTCGACCAGTTCGCGGAAGCGGGCCACCGCCTGGGCCGGGTCGGTGCCGAGCGGGCATTCGGCGTGCTGGGCGCAGTCGGCGGAGTAGGCGTCGAACACGCCCTGGAAGCCCGCGGCCTGGCGCAGTGATTCCTGGACCGGGTCCTGCGAGGAGTCCACCGCGCCGTCGAGCACCATGGCGCGCACGTTCTGCGGGAACTTCTCGGCATAGGCCGAGCCGAGGCGGGTGCCGTAGGAGTAGCCCAGGTAGCTCAGTTTCGCGTCGCCGAGCACGGCCCGGATGACGTCCATGTCCTGGATCACCTCGCGGGTGCCCACATGGGCCAGCAGGTCGGCACCGGTGCGCTCGGCGCAGCGGTCGGCGTACTCGCGGTTGTCGGCCTCGGCCGCGGCGATGCCGGCCGGGTCGTTGTCCAGCGGGGGCTCGGCGCGTTCGGAATCGGCCTGCTGCGGGGTCAGGCACACGATCGCGGGCAGCGAGGACCCGACGCCGCGCGGATCGAAACCGACCCGGTCGAACCGTTCGGCCAGCGGGGTGCGGGTGCCGATGCCGATCATCGACAGGCCGGAAACGCCGGGTCCGCCGGGGTTCATCAGCAGCGATCCGAGCTTCTCGCCGCCTGCCGGGATCCGCGACAGCGCGATCTGGGCGGTCGCGCCGTCCGGGTTCGCGTAGTCGACGGGCACGGTGATCCGGGCGCATTCGGCGTTCGGGGGCAGCCGGTCGTCCGGGCCGCCGTACTCGGCGCACGAACCCCAGTCGATCTGCTGCTGGTAGAAGCGGTCCAGACCGGCCGGCGCCGGGGGCAGTGGTGTGCTCGGGGCCGCGCTCTCGGTGGCGGAGCACCCGGAGACGATCACTGCGCAGATCGCGCCGAGGAGCACGACGAGCCGGCCTCGCTGCACTGTGGGCCCACCTTTCCGCGCCGCTGGGCGCACAAGCACGATGCGCCCGATCCGCGTGAATGGGCGCGCTGCCACGGTAGCCGAACCGCCGGTGTGACCGATCCCACCGGCCCCGGGCCTTAGAACGGCTCGGGCCGAGGTGGCACACTGAATTGGTCAGAAAAACCCGGGGACCCGCGACAGGGCCTCGAGGAACCAGACGAAAGGGACGATGATGTCCGTATCCGATGAGCAGACCCCTGCCTACGGTGCCGCTCCCGCCGAAACCACCCCGGCCCAGCGGCCGCGCCGCAAGACCCGCGTGCAGCATCTGCAGCAGATGAAGGCCGAGGGCGAACGCTGGTCGATGCTGACCGCCTACGACTTCTCCTCCGCGCGCCTGTTCGAAGAGGCGGGCATTCCCGTGCTGCTGGTCGGCGACTCCGCCGCCAATGTGGTCTACGGCTACGACACCACCGTGCCGATCACCGTCGACGAGCTGATCCCGCTGGTCCGCGGCGTGGTCAGGGGCGCACCGCACGCGCTGGTCGTCGCCGACTTGCCGTTCGGCACCTACGAGTCCTCCCCGCAGCAGGCGCTGGCCACCGCCACCCGCTTCCTGAAGGAGGGCGGCGCGCACGCGGTCAAGCTCGAGGGCGGCGAACGTGTCGCCGAGCAGATCGCGCTGATCACCGCGGCGGGCATTCCCGTGATGGCGCACATCGGCTTCACCCCGCAGAGCGTGAACACCCTCGGCGGCTTCCGCGTGCAGGGTCGCGGCGACGGCGCCGAACAGCTCATCGCCGACGCGATCGCGGTGCAGGAGGCCGGCGCGTTCTCGGTGGTCATGGAGATGGTCCCCGCCGAGCTGGCCGGCCAGGTCACCCATAAGCTGACCATCCCCACGGTCGGCATCGGCGCCGGCGCCGACTGCGACGCCCAGGTGCTGGTCTGGCAGGACATGGCCGGCTACACCAGCGGCAAGACCGCCAAGTTCGTCAAGCGCTTCGGCAATGTGGGCGACGAACTCCGCGCCGCCGCCGCCGCGTACGCGGAAGAAGTCCGCCAGGGCACCTTCCCCGGCCCGGAACACAGCTTCTGACCCGACCGCACTCCCACCCCCGAGCCCTGGGCAGCAGCCGCCAATTCCCAGCTGACCGCACTCCCGGCCCCGCACATCCCGACCTCGAGGAGGGATCCGCCGCGCAGCGGCGGGTCGCGGCCGGGTCGCCGATCAGCGCTCGAAGCGCACGCGCCGCAGGCGCAAGTCTCGAGCGCTGATCGGCGGCCCCCAAGGGGCCGCGACCTCGAGCGCGCCAGCGCTCCAAGAGACCTGGCAGACTCGATGGCGAATATCGCCGACCAGTCATGAGGTATCGATGCATCGCCGTGGGATTTCCCGAGCTGCCGTTTCACTGACCGCAGCGCTCGCCGTCCTGGCCCTGACCGCCTGCGGCGGTACCGAACCCGAGTCGAGCGGCGCGGCAGGCTCCACCTCCTCGGTCGCCCCCACCACCACGGTGAGCAAACCGGGTGAGGTGGTGATCAGTGATGCCGCGGCCGCTCAGCTGTGCGATCTGATCCGGCCCGAGCTGTCGAACTTCCGCGTGCAGGGTCCGACACTCGGCCGGTTCTCGCTCAATGCGATGGTGCACGAATGGGCGCTGCGCAACGGCGGGATCAACGCGCAGGTGCTCGCCGACAAGGCGATCGTCGACCGGGTGACCACCGCGTCCTGCGCCGACGTGCGCACCGAGGCGCTGACCGCCCTCGAACTGCCGAATCTCGCTGCGGGACTGGCTTTCTGATGCGCGCCCTCTACCCGGAGATCGAGCCGTTCGAAGACGGGTTGCTCGAGGTCGGCGACGGCCAGTCGGTGTACTGGGAGGTCAGCGGCAATCCGCGGGGCAAGCCGGTGGTGTTCGTGCACGGTGGGCCCGGCGGTGGCACCGGCCCGTTGCAGCGGCGATTCTTCGATCCGGCGGTGTACCGGATCGTGCTCTTCGATCAGCGCGGGTGCGGAAAGTCGGTGCCGCACATCGCCGATGGCGCGAGCCTCGACACCAACACCACCGCGCACCTGATCGCGGACATGGAACTGCTGCGCGCACACCTCGGCGTCGAGCGCTGGCAGGTGTTCGGTGGCTCGTGGGGTTCCACCCTCGGGCTGGCCTACGCGCAGGCCCATCCCGGGCGGGTCACCGAGCTGGTGCTGCGCGGCATCTTCCTGTTGCGGCGCAAGGAGATCGACTGGTACTACAACGGCGCGGCGGGCAATGTGTACCCGACCGAGTGGGCGAAGTTCCTCGCGCCGGTTCCGGTGGCCGAGCGCGACGGCGATCTCGTCGAGGCCTATCACCGCCTGCTGCACTCCCCCGATCCGCAGGTCGCCCTCGAAGCCGCGGTGGCCTGGTCGACCTGGGAGGGTGCAACGAGTTCGCTGCTGCCACAACCCGATCGGATCGCCGAGACCGGTGAAGCGCGCTTCGCGCTGGCCTTCGCGCGGATCGAAAACCACTATTTCCGGCACGGCGGATTCCTCGACGAGGCACAGTTGCTGCGTGACATCGATCGGATCGCCGACATCCCCGGAGTGATCGTGCAGGGCCGCCATGACATCGTGTGCCCCGCGGTGAGCGCCTGGGACCTGCACACCGCCTGGCCTGCCTCGACCCTGCACATCGTCGAGGACGCGGGCCATACCGCGCACGAGCCCGGCATCACCCACCACCTGGTGGCGGCGACCGACACGTTCGGGAAGCGAGACTGACTCATGAGGCCGACAGCCGCCACTGCCCTCGTCGCCGCGCTGCGCGAGGACATCGATCGGCTGCTGGCCGCCGAGCCCGACGTGCGCGCCGACGTCGAGGACTCGGTCCACCAGATGCGCGTGGCCACCCGGCGATTGCGCAGTGTGCTGCGTTCCTACCGCCGCCTGTTCGACGCCGAGCAGACCGCGGCCACCCTCACCGAGCTGAAGTGGCTGGCCGATCTGCTCGGTGTGGCCCGCGACGCCGAGGTGCGGGCCGCGCGTTTCAAGGATCTGCTGCGCGGCTACGACGAGGTGCCCGTCGAGGTGGTCCGGGCCCTGGTCGGCGCCTCCCGCCATGTCTACGCCACCGCCCACGCCGAGATCCTCACCGCCCTCGACGAACCGCGCTACCGCGAGCTGGCCGAGGTGCTCACCACCTGGCGCACCGATCCCCCGCTCGCGGCCACGGCGGCGAGCTCCGATGCGGCCACCGCCTTCGACCGCGTGCTGCGCCGCGACCGCACCCGTGCGCGCCGCCTCGTCCTGTCCGAGCCGACCGCCACCCCCGCCGATCGCGTCGAGCTGCTGCACGATATCCGTAAGAGCGCCAAGCGTTTACGGTATTCCTGCGAGGCCGCGAGTACCGTCCTCGGCGAGCAGGCCACCGACCTGGGCGCCCGCGCCAAGCGCCTGCAGACCGTCCTCGGCGATCACCGCGACGCCGTCGAATCCCGGGAGGCGATCCTGGCCGCGGCGGCCACGACACCCGGCGCCGCCACCCTCTTCGAACTCCTCGCCGACACCGAGGAGGCCGCCGCCGGCCGGGCCCTCGCCCGCTACCCCGCCGCCGCGGCCTTCATCACCGGCACCGCCTGACCCGTCCGATTCCGCAGATGGCTGATCTCGGCACCAGGAGCGGGTCACGGGGCGCCGAGGTACTCGAACTCGATCCGCCGGGTCGGTGGGTCGGCGACGGCCAGGCGCACCGGGACCTGGGCGCCTTCGGGCGGCTCGCCCGCACACCGCGCCAGGATCGGCGGTTCGGCCACGAAGATCTCCGCCCCGCGCGATCCGTTCGCCTCGCGCAGGACGACCGCAGCGAACTCGGTACCCACGCGCGGTGCGAGGACGGTCGCCTCGGTCAGGTCGACGCAGGCGCGGTCGATCTTGCTGGCGACCGTGTCGGTGCGCTTCATCGTCTCGGCCGCAGCGGCGAGTCCGTCCAGTACCCAGGCGGGCACCGGGACGCCCGCGCAGTGGGACAGGCAGATCTCGGTGGTGAAGCGGTCCGCGAGGCGGCGCAGCGGGGCGGTCACGTGGGCGTAGGGCGCGCCGATCGCGCTGTGGGTCAGCTGGTCCGGGGCGGGGTCGTCGAGGTCGGCGAGCAGGGTGTAGCCGGCGCCGCGCAGCAGGGTGGTGGCTTCCGACATCAGGACCAGGGCGGCGGGGGTGTTGGCGTCGAGACCGGCCAGCAGGCGGCCGACGGGGAGGTCGGCGGGCCAGTCGATGCCGAGGGCGGCGGCGGTGCGGCGCATCGAGTCGATCGCCGACGGTGGCGGCGGGGGCATGGTGCGCAGCAGGCCGGTGGGGGTTTCCCGGTGGCGCAGCATGATCTGGGCCGCGCACATGCCGGTCAGCAGGGAGACCTGTTCGTTCCAGTCGTCGGCGGCGGTGCGTGGTTCCAGGTCCAGACGCCAGTGGTCGCCGTCGCGCACGACGTCCTGGGCGGGCAGGCGCAGCGAGATGGCGCCCTGGTCGAGTCCCTGTTCCATGCGCAGGGCGCCGAATTCGGGCAGCGCGGCGATCGCGGGATGCAGGGTGCCCGCGTCGGCGGCGGCCTGGACCTGGGCGTAGTCGAATCGGTGCCGGGAGCGCACCAGCGCGCGGCTGACGGTGAACGACCGGGGCACCGCGGCTTCGTCGAGGTCGATGGTCCACAGCGCGGCGGGGCGATCGCGGTCGGGCAGCAGGCTGGCGGCGTCCTCGGACAGCACCGGCGGATGCAGCGGCACGCTGCCGTCGGGAAGGTAGAAAGTCTGGCCGCGCGTACCGGATTCGCGGGCGAGGGCGCTGCCGGGCACGATCACGGCGCCGAGGTCGGCGATCGCGTAATGCAGGGTGAACCCGGTCGCGGTGCGGGCGATGTGCAGCGCCTGGTCCAGATCCATGGCGCCGGGCGGGTCGATGGTCACGAACTCGATGTCGGTCCGGTCGGCCCTGGTGCCCGCGAACGCGTCGACCGCGTCGCGGGCGTCGGAGCCGGCCTCGGCCGGATAGTCCGAGGCCAGCCCGAATTCGGAACGGATGGCGCCGAAGTCGACCGGCGCCGAGACGATCCGCGGATGGAGTTCCATCCTTGCAGGGTAACGACTGTTACTGCAGTGCCAGCATGGTGCCGTTGAGCTGGTCGAGGGGGCCGTACACGGTGAAGGTGACCCGGCCGTTGGGCACGGCCGAGGACACGGTCGCGGCCGCGTCGAGCGCCTGGCCGAACGAGGCGGCCGAGGGGTGCGGCAGACCGGCGACGGTCAGGCCGAACCGGGTCTGGTGCACCCAGGCGGTGTCAGCCGGGCTCAGGTCGACCTGGACCCCGCCGGCGAGCGGGGTCACCGCGATTGCGCTGGCCGAGCCGGCACCCAGCGCGGTGGACACCGCAGCAGCTCCGGCGATCAGTGCACCGGCGACAATGGAACGAACTACCCGCATGTAAATGTGACCTGCTTCCGCGATCGAATGTGTTGGACTCGCCACGATCGGCGGCGAGCCGGGCCGACGGCGAACACTCTATGACCTCGCTCACGCCCGGCGGCGAGTTCCCGGCATTTTCACCGGACCGACATTCCCCTGCCGGCGATTGTTACTGTGTCGGCGGCACACCCGGCAGTCGCCGGGCCGTGCGGCACCCACCTCGATACATGGGAGTTCCGAGCGTATGTCGTCGCTGATCTTCGATTACCTCTTGCCGATTCTCGGCCCGGACCAGGCCGCCTACTGGGCCCAGGTGCTGATGATCAACCCCACCTAGGTCGCGTATTCCTCAGTCACGACCTGTCGCCTCCCGTTCACCGGACGGGAGGCGACGCGTTTTCCGGGCGGCTAGCATCTGCGCGCGTGAGTAGAACAACCGCCGCCCTCGCGGCCAGTGCCACCGTCGTCGCCGTGCTCCTGGCCGGCTGCGGCGACGATTCCGCCGCCGCCGATTCCGCGGCCACCTCCGCCGCCCCGACCGTCCAGGTCGACGCGAGCAAGGCCGCGATGTTCGTGGTCAGCTACCGCAACGCGTTCCCGAAGCTGAGCGAGGGGCGCGATGACGCCGCGTTGCGCGGAGTGCTGGGGCAGACCTGCGGCGATATCGCGGCAGGCAAGTCCACCGACGATGTCGTCGCCGGGATCGTGCGCAACGCGACGAACGGCGCGACCGCCGCGAGCACCGAAGAGGCGCAGGCGATCTACGAAATGGCCACCCGGATGTGCTGATACCGGTTGGCGGGCGGACGAGCCGGCCTGTAAGCCGGATCCTGTCCCCGGTTCGCACCGGGGGGCGACCATCCATCTGGACACACCGTCGCCGGGTGCCTCGAGCGGTCCACCCGCAGGCTCGGGCGAGCAGCCCTCGAACACCTGCGCAGCCGCACCGTGCGGTGCGACCTTCGACCTTGCTCCGGGCGGGGTTTACCTAGCCGCCCCGGTCACCCGGGGCGCTGGTGCGCTCTTACCGCACCGTTTCACCCTTACCGCACTCGCGTGCGGCGGTTTGTTTTCTGTGGCACTGTCCCGCGGGTCACCCCGGGTTGCCGTTGACAACCGCCCTGCTCTGTGGAGTCCGGACTTTCCTCGGCGCCGGGCAGCAGCATTGAAAATGCCCGTTCCCTTCGCCGCGGTCGCCCGGCCGACTCGTCCGCTCGTACAGAGTACCTGCGGTGCGAACTCACGGCCCGCAGGAGGCAGCCCGCGTAACCACGGAGGGCCCGAGAGCGCCGCCGGAATACGCAGTACGGTTATCTCTCATGGAACGTGTCGACGTCAGTTTCCCCTCGGGTGACCAGCAGTGCGCTGCCTGGTTGTACCTGCCCGACGGCGCGCCCCGGCCGCGACCGTTGGTGATCATGGGACACGGGCTGGGGGCAACCCGCGAGATGGGGTTGGATCGGTATGCGCGGCGGTTCGTCGCGGCGGGGATGGGGGTGCTGGCGTTCGACTACCGGCATTTCGGGGGCAGTGAGGGCGCACCACGCCAGCTGTTGCACATCGCTCGTCAGCGGCAGGACTGGAAGGCCGCGATCGCCTACGCACGCAGTATCCGTGGCTTCGACGCCACCCGGATCGCGTTGTGGGGCACCTCGTTCGGCGGCGGGCACGTGCTCGCGGTGGCGCCCGAGGACGACTACATCGCCGCGGTGGTGGCGCAGGTGCCGTTCACCAGCGGCTGGGCCTCGTCGATGGCCAAGGGCCCGATCAGCCTCACCAAGGTCGCCACGATCGCGTTCACCGATCTGCTCGTCGGGCCGATCCGGCGCAAGCCGGTGGGTATCCGGCTGGCCGGGCGCAAACGCTCGGCGGCGTTGATGAGCGCTTCGGACGTGCCGGAGGGTTTCGGCCGGCTGGCCGAGGAGAGCGCCACCTACGAGCCGAAAGTCTCGGCACGCGTGGCCTTCTCGACCCTGTTCGACGCGCCGGGCCGCAAGGCCAAGAGCGTGAAGGTGCCGGTGTTCTACGCCATCGCCGAGAACGATTCGATCGCCCCGCCCGCGCCCACCCGCAAGGCCGCCGAACGCACCAAGCACGCGGTGGTCAAGCAGTACCCGGTCGGCCATTTCGACGTCTACTTCGACGACGTCTTCGAACAGGTCGTGCGCGACCAGACCGACTTCCTGGTCTCGATCCTGCGCCCGTGACGGCGCAGGGGCGCACCGCCGGGTGGCGATGCGCCCCTGTCGGGCCGGGCCGGGATCAGACGGGCTGGAAGCCCGCGCCGACGCCGCCCGCGCGGTTGAGCGCGTCGAGGATGACCTGGATGGGCTGGAAGTAGGCGGGCGAGTGGATCGGGTTGGCGCCGCCGGTGCACGGGATGTCGAAGTCGACCGGGCCGAGTCCGACGAGCCTGCCCTGGTTCATGCCGACCAGCTGGTCGCCGACGACGACGGGGCCGCCGGAATCGCCGGGCTGCGAGCAGTACTGGTTGATCGAGGTGCCTTCGAGCTCACCCCACACCACGCCGCAGCTGCGGCCACTGGTCCGGCCGTCCGAGCACACCGTGGCACCGGGGCCGGGCGCGGCGCCGATACCGGCGACGGTGGTCTGGCCGATGGTGCGCACCGGGATGACCTTGGCGGCGTCGAGCTGCAGCACCGCGAAGTCCAGGTATTCACCGTCGTCGGAGTAGGCGACGGTGCCGATCACCCCCGCGTGCAGCGCCTGTTCGGCGCCGACCCTGGCACCGGTCGATGCGCAGTGCCCGGCGGTGATGCCGACCAGCCGGCCCGCGCTGTCGTGGCCGATGGCGGTCAGCGAGCAGCCGGAGTCGTTGTCGAAGACGATGCCCGAGGCCGCACCGAGCACCACGCTCGGATCGGCCGATACGCTGCCCGCACCAGCGGATGCGGTGAACGCCCCCGCGATGGCCGCCGCGAATGCCGCCATCCGTAGAAACCTCATCAAGTACCTTTCTCCCTGGCCACGGTAGTCCGCGTGCCCGTGAACCTTTCGGGCGCGGAGGCGTGTTCGTTACGCCGGCCGTGAAACCGGGCCGACCGTACCGTGCGGGGGTACGGGCGGGCTAACTCGCCAGGTACGAGGTGTCGTTGACCAGCCGCACCGAGGATCCGCCGTCGGGATAGAACTCGGCGATGCACAGCGAGGCCAGATCCAGGTGCAGGCGGTACAGCAGCGACGGGCCGACGCCCAGCGCCAGTTGCAGCAGGGTCTTGATCGGGGTGACGTGACTGACCACCACGATGTTCTGCCCGGGGTACAGCGCGACGAGGTCGCGGCGGACCTCTTCGATGCGTTCGCGGACCTGATCGAAGCTCTCGCCGCCGGGCGCGGGCAGTGCCGGGTCGCCCAGCCAGGCGGCATGGCGCTGCGGATCCTGTTGCGCCGCTTCGGCGAAGGTGAGCCCTTCCCAGTCGCCGAAATCGGTCTCGATGAGCCCGTCCAGGATGCGCAACGGCACATCGAGGGCGGTGGCGGCGGCTTCGGCTGTCGACCTGGCGCGCTGCAACGGTGAACTCACCACGGCGGCGATGTTTCCCTTGGCGGCCAGCATTTTCGCGGCCCGCCCGGCCTGGTCGCGGCCGAGTTCGGTCAGCGGCGGGTTGCCGCGGCCGGAGTAGCGGCGCTGCACCGACAGCTCGGTCTGGCCGTGCCGCAGCAGCAGCAGCCGGGTCGGCGCGCCGACGGCGCCGGTCCAGCCCGGCGCGGTCCACACCGGCTGGGTTCCAGGGGTTTTCGCCGGGGTCTCCGGTACGGCGACCGCGTCGGCCGGGGTGTGCCCGGCGGCGACGGCCGCGCGCACGGTGCCGGTCAGCGCGCCGTCGTCCATGGCTTCGTTGGCCAGCCGGTCGGCATGGGAGTTCTGCGCACGGGGAATCCAGGTGAAGCTCACCCGGTCGAACCCGGCGACGAGCGAGCGCGCCTGTTCGGCGAGCGGAATCATCGAGGGGTGCTTGACTTTCCAGCGTCCCGACATCTGCTCGACGACCAGTTTGGAATCCATCCGCACCGCGACGACCCGCGCGCCCAGTTCGGCCGCGGCGGCCAATCCGGCGATCAGGCCACGGTATTCGGCGACATTGTTGGTGGTGGCGCCGAGGAATTCCTTGCGTTCGGCGAGCACCCGCGCGTGGTCGGCGTCGAACACCACCGCGCCGTAGCCGGCCGGGCCCGGATTGCCGCGCGAACCGCCGTCGGCTTCGACGAGGACCTCGTGCACGCTCACCGGCGCGCGCCGATCATAGCCCGGATTCCTTGGTACGCACCATGATCGCGCTGCACTCGGGGCAGCGCAGCACCGCGTCGGGCGCGGCCTTGGCGATGCGCTGCATCTCGCCGCGATCGATCTCGATCCGGCAGGCGCCGCAGCGGCGGGCCTGCAGCAGGGCGGCGCCGACGCCGTGGGCGGCGCGCTGCTTGTCGTAGACGGCGAGCAGTTCGTCCGGGAACAGCCCGACCAGACCCTCCCGGTCGGTGTCGCAACGCTGCTGGGCCACGGCCAGATCGGCCATCGCCTCGTCGCGCAGGCGTTCGGCGTCGGCCAGGTCCTGCTCGGCCTTGCTCAGCCGCGCGCCGGCGTGGTCGTGGTCGGCGGCCATCGCCTCGCGCTGCTCCATCACGGTCAGCAGTTCGTCCTCGAGTACCGAGCGGCGGCGCTCCAGGCTGCCCAGTTCGTGCTGGATCTCGGCGAGCTGCTTGGCGGCGACGGTGCCCGCGGTGAGCATGCCGCGGTCACGGTCCTCGCGCTTGCGAACCGCCTCGACCTCACCCTCGAGCTTGCGGATGTCGCGGTCCAGGTCGTCGATGCCGATCTCCACCGCGACGGCGGCGTCTTTGTAGCCGTTGCGTTCGGCCGCCAGCCTGGCCACTTCCTGTTGCTCGGGCAGCGCCGTCCGGCGATGGGCGATCCGCGTCAGCTCGGCATCGACGGCGGCGAGCTGCAACAGCTTGGACTGGACCGACGGTTCGACATTCAACGCGCACGAACTCCTGAGCACTGTGGACGGATGGGTTGGTCAACCGTACCGCGCCGGCGGGCATGGTCATGCCAGGACCTGGAAGTCCGGCCGGCGAGGGAACCGAACGGGTCCGGGATGCGTCCAACCTGATGTGACTGCATCGAATCCCACCGACCTGGTCCTGCCGCTGCGCCCGCGCATCCTCGACCAGCATGCCGAAGCGCGGCAGCTCCAGCTGGTGCCCGCCGTGCAGCTACCGCCCGTGTGTCCCGTGCACGGCGGCCCGGCGACGGGGCCGAAGGACGAGAACCTCCGGTTCTGGGGCAAGCCGGGCTCCTACCGGCAGGAAGGCGTCGCGCGGCTGCTGCTGGAGGTGGTGAAGAAGGACCTGTTCGGGTCGCTCGTCACCGACTGCAACGAACCGACCGCGTTGATCAGGGCGCAGTGGCCGGCGTGCGCGGAGTGCGCGCGGCAAGCCGACACACGGACCAGAATGGAGATCGTCTTCTGGATGTGCGCCCTCGCGCCCATGACCATCGGTATCGGGCTGATGCTCACCGTCCCGTCGGTCTACGCCTATCTCGCCGCGATCCTCGGGTTCTTCTTCATCTTCCTCGCGGCGCACTTCCACGGGCCGGTGTTCACCGGCCTCGACCGCTACCTCACCGCGTCGCTGGCTCCGGACGCGAGCTCGGTCACCCTCCGGGTCCACCCGGAGTTCGCCCGCGCCTGGTCGGGGCTGAATCAGTCCCGGTGGTGAGCGTTTGTCCGAGTGGTGCGGTCGATCAGCCGGTGACCGTCCACGGGTCTGTGCGCAGGGTCGAGACCCGAGTGGTCAGGCCCGGCAAAGCCGCCCGCACGACCTGTTCGGCCTGACCGCACCACGGGAATTCGGTGGCCCAGTGCGCGGCGTCGACGATGGCCGGGCCACCGCGGCGCAGATGCTCGTCGACGGGGTGATGGCGCAGGTCGGCGGTGAGATAGACGTCGACGCCCGCACGGATCGCGGCATTCAGGTACGAGTCACCCGCACCGCCGCACACCGCCACGCGCTGGACGAGACGATCGGGGTCACCGGCGGCGCGCACACCCCAGACCGTGCGAGGCAGGGCGGCGCCGACCCGCTCGGTGAAGGCACGCAGGGTTTCCGGTGCGGGCAGTTCGCCGATGCGGCCGATACCGAGCGCGGACGGCAGCGGCGCGCGTTCGGTGACGTGATAGGCCGGTTCCTCGTAGGGGTGCGCCGCGCGCAGGGCGGCCAGCACCGCCGGTCGCGAGGTCGGGGGCGCGACCACCTCGACGGCGTCCTCGGTGACGGTCTCCACGGTGCCGACCGCGCCGATGGCCGGATGCGCGCCGGCGACCGGCCGGAACTGGCCGGTGCCCGTGGTGTACCAGGCGGCTTCGCGGTAGTCGCCGATCGCGCCCGCACCCGCGGTGAACAGCGCCGACATCAACGCGGCGGTGTGGGTCCGGGGTACCTGGATCACCCACTTGTCCACGGGGGTCATCGGTTTGGGGTCCAGCGGGCCGGTGACGGTGAGTCCGACGGCGGCGGCGAGGGCATCGGAGACGCCGGGATCGGCGGAGTCGGCGTTGGTGTGCGCGGAGAACAGCGCGCAACCGGCGCGGATGAGCCGGTGCAGCAGCGCGCCCTTGGGTGTGTCGGCGGCGACGGTGTCGACACCGCGCAGCAGCAGCGGATGGTGGACCACCAAAGCCTGTGCGCCCCAGGCGATCGCCTCGTCGACCACGGCGGCGGTGGCGTCGACGGCGAAGACCACCTTGCTGACCTCCTGGGCCGGGTCACCGCAGACCAGCCCGACCGAATCCCACGATTCGGCCAGTCCCGGCGGGTACGCCGCGTCGAGTACCCCGATCAGTTCGGCCAGGTCGGTCACCGAAGGCTCCTTCGCTCCACGGAATTCTCTGTCATCGTGCGACGCGTCGGACCCGGCGCACGACGGGCATATTCGACGGGGCCGACACGGCCTGTGCGCCGCACGCTACACCGCCACGGGGATCGGTCATCGGGGCCGGTGTGTCCCCGCCCAGCCGCGTACTCACCACAGCGCTGCCCGCAGGGCATCGACCAACTGGTCCACGGCCGCGCTACCGCGCACCGCGACCCGCAGATGATCCGGGCCGAGACCGGGGAACGTGTCGGCGCGGCGTACCGCGATGCCGCGATCGGCGAGTCGCTTGCGTACCAACTCCCCATCGCGCACCCGGATCAGCAGGAACGGGCCGCTGGCCGGAGTGTGCACGTCGATGCCGATAGCGCGCAGCCGCTCGATCATGGCGACCCGGTCGGTGGCGATGCGGTGGGCGTGTCGCCGGGACTCGGCGACGGCGGCGGGTTCGGCGGTCGCGCTGATCGCCTCGAGTTGCAGGGTCCCCAGCGGCCAGTGCGGGCGGCCGTGGCGCAGCCGGGCCAGCACCTCGGGAGCGCCGAGGACGTAGCCGCAGCGCAGTCCGGCCAGCGCCCAGGTCTTGGTGAGACTGCGCAGCACGAGCACATCGGGGGCGCGGAGCCCGGCCAGCGATTCCGGCTCGGCCGCGCTCGGTGACCCGCCGAATGGAAAGGGCAATTCCGTCCGGGAGGTACTGACCTGGACCGGTCCGTCACGATCGGGCGAAGCCATCCGGTCCGTGAACGCCGCCACCACCGCCAGATCCTCGGCGCTGAGGTCGTCCAGGGTCAGCACGCCGCGTGCAGGGTTGGCGCCACCGCGCGTAGTGGGCTGGTCACTAGCCTGCTCGGTATCGAAGGGGTCGACCGGCTGCCGCTGCCGGTCGGATCGAGCCGCTGTCCCGGGATCGATGACGGCGTCGGCGAAGGCTTCGTCGACGACGAGGATCCGGCCGGGGCGGCGCAGGGCCTTGATGGTGTCGGCGGCGTGCAGGACCGAGGTGGGATTGGTGGGGTTGCCCAGGACGACGAGATCGGCGTCCTCGGGTACCAGCGCCGGGTCCAGGGCATAGGGCGGTTTCAGGATCACCCTGGTGACCGGGATGTCCGCCTCGCGCAGGGCCAGCTCGGGTTCGGTGAAGGACGGGTGGACGACGGCCGCCAGGCGCGGAGCCAGGCGGGGCAGCAGCGCGAAGCCCTCGGCGGCGCCCGCCAGCAGCAGGACTTCCTCGGGGGTGCGGCCGTGGCGGGCGGCGACGGCGATGCGGGCGACCTGGTCGTCGACGGCGCTGGGGTAGCGGCCGAGGTCGGCGAGCCGGGCGGCGAGCCGGTCACGCAGCCAGGGCGGCGGGGCCAGGCCCTGGACATTGACCGCGAAGTCCAGCATGCCAGGGTGTGCCTCGACGTCGCCGTGGTAGCGCAGCATCGCGGGGTCGAAAGAGTCCTCGAACACAACTGAACACCCTACGTGGCGGCGATTCGGCGGCACGGGCGACAATGGGTCACGTGGGAGCGATTCACGTGACGTTTGTCTGCACCGGGAACATCTGTCGCTCGCCGATGGCCGCGAACATGTTCGCCGCGCATCTGTACCGGGCGGGTCTGGCGAACCGGGTGCGGGTCACCAGCGCGGGCACCGGGGCGTGGCATGTCGGCGACGCGGCCGACCCGCGCACCGAGGCGACGCTGCGCCGGGCCGGTTATCCCACCGAGCACACCGCGGCCACCTTCGGGCCCGAGCACCGCGACGCCGACCTGATCGTCGCCCTCGACACCGGCCACGACCGGGAACTCGCGCAGCGCGGTGTCGCCTCGGATCAGCGCCGGTTGCTGCGCAGCTTCGACCCCGCCGCCGACGGCCCGGACGTGCCCGACCCGTACTACGGTGACCAGTCCGGCTTCGACCTGGTCCGCGACCAGATCGAAGCCGCCGTCCCCGGCCTGCTCGAGTGGGTGCGCGCCGAACTCGACGCCCGCACCACCGTCGACGTGCCACACTGATGCGCAGACTCACCTTCCTGCTGCGGCCCAGCTGGCTGATCCTCGCGGTGATCGTCGCCGCCTTCGCCTATCTGTGCTTCACCGTGCTCGCCCCCTGGCAGCTGGGCAAGAACACCAGCACCGAGCACCGCAACCAGCTGATCGCCGATTCGGTGCGGGCCGATCCGGTGGACGTGACCGGGGTGCTCGACGGTGACCCGACCGCGCACACCGAGTGGCGCAGGGTGACCGCGACCGGCACGTATGTCCCCGATTCGACGGTGCTGGTGCGGTTGCGTCATCTCGACGGCGCCCCCGGTTACGCGGTGCTGGACGCCTTCCGTCTCGACGACGGCCGCACCCTGCTGGTCGATCGCGGCCTGGTCGCCGCCGTCGACGGCACCCGCCCGCCGCCGATCGCCGCGCCGCCGACCGGCCCGCAGCGCCTCGAAGCTCGCGTGCGCGCCTCCGAGGGTGTCGTCGCCGACAAGCCGCCGAGCACCCAGGACGGCTACCGCCAGGTCTACACGGTCGACACCACCCAGGAATCGACCGTCCTGAACACCACCCTGACCCCCATCCCGACCGGCACCGACAAGGGCGGCTACCTCCAGCTCGCCGAGGGCCAGCCCGGCGCCTTCACCCCCGCGCCGCTCCCCCAGCTCGACGCGGGCCCGTACCTGTCCTACGGCCTGCAATGGCTGGCCTTCGGCATCATGGCCCCCCTCGGCCTCGGCTACTTCGTCTTCGCCGAACTCCGCGCCCGCCGCCGCGAGCGTGGCGACACCCCGCCGCTCACGACCACGCCGGACGCGGCTCCCCCCGCGCCGACGACCACCGAATCCCGCCTCGCCGACCGCTACGGCCGCAACCGCTGACCAACGGCCGAATCACCTCCGCCACCCAACGCAACTAGCCACACACACCAGCGACGACCACCACCGCGCCGGCCAACCCGACCAGCCACGCACAAGCAGCGACGACCATCGCCATCGCCACTGCGCCCCACCAGCTAGCCCCGCACAGCAACAACGACCGCCGCCACGCACCACACCGCCCGGCCCAGACAGCGCCGCACAGCAGCGATCACCGCCACCGCGCGCCGCCCAACGCACCTAGCCACGCACAGCGGCGACGACCACCGCCACCGCCAGGGCTCCCACCTGCACCGCTTCGGACATCCGCACCGCCCGGCGCAGATCCGCGGTGGTCGGCGCCGGACCGTCTCCGAGCGTCGGCCGGAGTTCGGCGCCGTGCCGGTACTGGGTTCGGCCGCCCAGCCGGACACCGAGCGCACCGGCCATCGACGCTTCGACCACGCCCGCGTTCGGGCTCGGATGCTTGGCGGCGTCGCGGCGCCAGGCCCGCCACGCTGCCGCGGGTGTGCCACCGACCAGCGGCGCGAGCAGCACGGTCAGGAGCCCGGTGACCCGGGCGGGTGCCAGATTCGCGGCGTCGTCGACGCGGGCGGCTGCCCAGCCGAATCGTTCGTAGCGCTCGTTGCGGTAGCCGATCATCGCGTCGAGGGTGTTCACGGCGCGATAGCCCAGCAGCCCCGGCACCCCGGCGACGCCACCCCACAGCAGCGGCGCGACCGTCGCGTCGGAGGTGTTCTCGGCGATGGATTCCAGGGCGGCGCGCGCCAGTCCGTCGGCGTCGAGCACCGACGGATCGCGGCCGCACAGCGAGGGCAGCAGTTCCCGCGCGCCGGTCAGATCGTCGGCGTCGAGGCGATCAGCCATCTCCCGGCCTGCTCGCGCCAAACTCCGGCCGCCGAGCGCGGTCCAGGTGGCCAGCGCGGTGGCCAGGGTCCCGCCGCGCGCCGCGAGGACACCGAACCCGAGGACCGACCCCACCGCGACGACCTCGTGCAGCACCCCGGCCGCCCGGGTGTCTGCGTAGGTGCGCTGCTCCAATGCCGCTGCCGCCGTACCGAATCCGGCCACCGGATGCCACCGGCGCGGATCGGCGAACACCCGGTCGAGCGCGAATCCCAGTAGCAGCCCGGCCGCCGTCGATGTCCCCTTCTGCACCGGGCGAGGGTAGCCGACCGCGGGAATGTCACACCGGGGCGCGCTGGTTCGTCCTGACTGTGACGGCACTCCTACACTCGCCCGGACCGGGCCGGACAACCGAATGGCAGCCACGATGACCGACGCACCGCACCCCATCGACCAGGCCGAGCTGGCCCGCCGCTTCGAAGAGCATCGCCCCTACCTGCGACGGCTGGCCTACAGCACGCTCGGCAGCCTCAGCGACGCCGAGGACGTGGTGCAGGACGCGTGGCTGCGCCTGCAACGCCGGCACGAGTCGGGCAAGGCAGGCGAGATCGAGAACCTGCGCGCCTGGCTCACCACCGTCACCGGCCGCCTCGCCCTCGACCTGCTCGGGTCGGCGCGCGCCCGCCGGGAGCAGTACGTCGGCGAGTGGCTGCCCGAACCGGAGGTCACCACCTGGGACGATCCGGCCGATCGCATCTCCCAGGACGAGCGCGTCACCACCGCGCTGCTGGTGGTGCTGGAATCGCTGTCCCCGGCCGAACGCACCGCCTTCGTCCTGCAGGACGTGTTCGGGATGACCGGACCCGAGGTGGCCGAGGTGGTCGGCCGCACGCCCGCGGCGGTCCGTCAGCTGGCGTCGCGGGCGCGCAAGCACGTCGAGAACGGCACCCCGCGCTTCCCCGCCTCCCCGGCCGAGCAGGAACAGGTCGTCTCGGCCTTCGCGCTGGCCTGGCGCTCGGGTGACCTGAGCGCGCTGCTCGGTGTCCTCGACGAGAAGGTGGTGCTCACCGCCGACGGCGGCGGCAAGGTGCCCGCGATCCGGCAGCCGGTGCGCGGCGCGGAACTCATCGCGAAGATGCTGCTCGGCTGGTACCACGCGCCCTCGGCCGCGAACGGCTGGGGCCGGGCGGTGCTGGTCAACGGCGTACCCGGGCTGGTGGTCTTCGACGGCACCAACATCGGCGTGTTCTCCTTCGTCGTCGACGGGGCCCGGATCGTCGCGATCAATGTCGTACGCAACCCCGACAAGCTGCGCGACCTCCCCACCGACGGCGTCCCCGACTGGTACCTCGGCGGCGGCCACTGACGGAACGAGATCACCACGCTCTGATCTCGGCAGATGCCGCCAACCAGAGCGTGGTGATCACGTGACCGGATCAGGCCTCGAGTGAGTACCCGTGGGCGGCGGCGACTTCGGCGGAGAGGAGTTTGCCGTCGACGGCGGTGAGACCCGCTGCGAGGCCGGGGTCGGCGGTGCAGGCGCCGCGCCAGCCTTTGTCGGCGAGCTGGATCGCGTAGGGCAGGGTGGCGTTGGTGAGCGCGACGGTGGCGGTGTGCGGGACGGCGCCGGGCATGTTCGCCACGCAGTAGAACAGCGAATCCGCCACGTGGAAGGTCGGATTCGCGTGGGTGGTCGGGCGGGAGGAGGCGAAGCAGCCGCCCTGGTCGACGGCGATGTCGACCAGCACCGAGCCCGGCCGCATCCGCGCGACGAGCTCGTCGGACACCAGTTTCGGTGCCTTGGCGCCGGGCACCAGCACCGAGCCGATCACCAGATCGGCGGCGGCGACGGCCTTGTCGATCTCGAGCGCGTGCGAGGCGAGGGTGCCGACCCGGCCGGCGAAGCGCGCGTCGAGCTCGCGCAGCCGCGCCAGGTTCGTATCGAGCACACTGACCCGCGCGCCCATCCCGACCGCCACGGTCGCCGCGTTCGTCCCGGCCACCCCGCCGCCGAGCACCACCACCTCGGCCGGGCGCACGCCGGGGACACCGCCGAGCAGCATGCCCTCGCCACCCAGCGGCGCCATCAGGTGATAGGCGCCGACCTGGGCGCTGAGCTTGCCCGCCACCTCGCTCATCGGCGCGAGCAGTGGCAGCGAACCGTCGGGGGCGCGCACGGTCTCGTAGGCGATCGCGGTGCTGCCCGCGGACAGGATCGCGTCGGTGCACTCCTTCGAGGCGGCCAGGTGCAGATAGGTGAACAGCACCTGATTCCGGCGCAGTAGCGAATACTCCTGCGCGATGGGCTCTTTCACCTTAAGCACGAGATCGGCCGCGGCCCAGACCTGATCGGCGTCGGCCACGATGCGCGCGCCCGCCGCGCGATAGTCGTCGTCGGCGAATCCGGAACCGCGCCCGGCGCCGGCCTGCACGCGCACCTCATGCCCGTGCCCGATCAGTTCGGCCGCGCCCGCCGGCGTCAGCGCCACCCGGAATTCCTGCGGCTTGACCTCGGTCGGCACCCCCAGGATCCCGCCTGTACGCGTCATCGTCCCAGCCTAGGACCGTGACCGCGCCGAACCCGACGACACCCGGCGCGTGTCGGTCACGCCGCCGGTGGGGGTTTCGCGGCGGTCGGGGTGGTGTCCGCGGCGGGTTCCCACGCGGGCGAGCGTCCCGAACTTTGCTCAGCACCTTCGAACCCTCTTCTCACACAAAGGCGCGGCCCACGCCGACACGGAGGCGGGTGATCGTCAGACCGAGAACAGTTCGCCGCGTACCGGGATGTAGAGCTGGTCGGCGCGGTCGGCATAGGCGAAGGTGCGTTCGAGGTAGTCCAGCGACTCGCTGAAGTGCCCCCAGCCCTCCGCGTGCACGGCCACGATCACGGCCTCACCCAGCGCGACGGCGGCCTGGACGGCCGTGCGGGCATTGAGCGTGACGTCGATATCGCCCCACCGGCCGACATTGGCGGCCCCGATACAGAGCACCGCCGCGTCGATCCGGCCCACCCGTTCGACGATCTGCGCCACCAGCTCGACCGAGGCGTTGTCCCCGGAGACATAGACGGTCGGTTCCCCGGCCGCCCGCAGCACGAACCCGGTGACCGCGCCACTGATCGGTTCGCAGCCCTCCGGCCCGTGTAAGGCGGGCACCGCGGTGACCTCCACCGCCCCGACCGTCACCGTCTCCCAGGGCGCCAGCCCGCGCACGCCCGCGATGCGTTCCGCGGCGTCCGGGGTGGACAGCACGGTCTCGATCCGCGGGAGCAGCGCGCGCCCGGCGGTGTCGAGGTTGTCGGCGTGCTGATCGTGCGAGAGCAGCACCACGTCGACCGCGCCGAGCTCGGCGAGCGGCACCGCGGGTCCGCTGAGCTTGTGCAGGGTGATCGGCCCCGGGTACACGCCCGGCTCGTCGAAGGTGGGGTCGGTGAGCCAGGTCAGGCCGCCGTAGCGGAAGCGCAGCGTCGGGCCGCCGATGTGCAGGGCGGCTGCGAGGGCGGGGCGGGTGAGCATCTCGGTCATGTGATCAACTTTCGCCGATGCCGCTACCACCGAACAGCGGCCTGCAGGCCATGCAGCGCTAATATCGGGCCATGCGCAGCGTCGCGGTCGTCGCCTTCGACGGCATCAGCCCGTTCCATCTTTCGGTGCCCACGCTGGTCCTGGGCCGCAGCGGGTCGGGCCTCGACCACGGCGAACTCCCCTACACGGTGCGCGTCTGCGCCGATACACCCGGAACCCTGTCCACCGCAGCGGGATTCGACATCACCGTACGCGACGGCGTGGACACGGTGGCCGACGCCGATCTGATCGTCTTCCCCGGCTGGCAGCGCGACCTCGCCCTGTCGCCCGCGCTGCACGAGGCCGTCCACGTGGCGCACGCGCGCGGCGCCCGGCTGGTCGGGCTGTGCCTCGGCTCGTGGGCGATCGCCGCGACCGGCCTGGTCGACGGCCGCGAGATCAACACCCACTGGGCCGCCGCGAGCGATCTGGCCGCCGCATTTCCCCGCGTCCGCGTTCGCGCCGACTCCCTGTGGACCGACCTCGGCGACGTGATCACCTCCGCCGGGGTCGCGGCCGCGCTGGACTGCTGCCTGCACATCGTGCGCGGCGACCTCGGCGCCCGCGCCGCCACCGACCTGGCCCGCGCGCTGGTCACCGCACCACACCGGGGCGGCTCCCAAGCCCAGTTCATCCCGATCGCGGTGCCCGGCGAGGACGCCGCCGACCCGATCGAGCACGCGATGGTCTGGGCGCGCACCCACCTCGACACCGCCATCGATCTCGACACCTGGTCGCGCCGCGCGCACATGTCCCGGCGCACCTTCACCCGCCGCTTCCGCGACCGCACCGGCACCAGCCCCCAGCAGTGGCTGCTCCAGCAGCGCACCGATCGCGCCCGACTGCTGCTGGAATCCACCGACGACACCGTCGACCGGATCGCCGCCGAGACCGGCTTCGGCAGCGCGGTGAGCCTGCGCCACCACTTCCACCGCGTCCTGGGCACCAGCCCCGCCGCCCATCGGGCCCAGTTCCGGGGCGTCATACTGTCTTCATGATCATCAAGGTGAGCGGATTCGCGCCCGATATCGACGACACGGCCTGGATCGCGCCGAACGCGACCGTCATCGGCCGGGTGACGCTCGCGGCCGAGGTCGGCGTCTGGTACTCGGCGGTGCTGCGCGGCGATCTCGAGCAGATCACCGTCGGCGCGCGCACCAATATCCAGGACGGCTGCGTACTGCACGCCGACCCCGGTTTCCCGCTCACCGTCGGCACCGGAGTCTCGGTGGGACACAACGCGATCCTGCACGGCTGCACCATCGGCGACGATGTGCTCGTCGGCATGGGCGCCACCGTGCTCAACGGCGCGGTGATCGGCGCGGGCACCCTGATCGCGGCGAACGCGCTGATTCCGGAGGGTGCGCAGATCCCGCCCGGTTCCCTGGTCGCCGGTGTGCCGGGCAAGGTGCGCCGCGAGCTGACCGAGGCGCAGCAGGACGGCATCAAGCTCAATGCGGCGGTGTATCTGCACAATCTGGCGAATCACCGCGCTGCCGAGGTGTTGTGACACGTCACACTGATCAAGCGACCAGTAGGGATACCTGCTAGCATTTTCCCTGCGTATCGCAACCGGTCATGAGTACGGCGACCGGCTTCGGGTACGCGAGGCAGGAGGTATCACGGTGGCATACATGCAATCCGGTGTGCACCGAGCGGGGGGACCGCTCAGCGTGGCCGATATCGCGGCCCAGCCCGGCGGGATCGAGGCACTCCAGTGCCGGGTCCACGAATTACGGTCGCGCGGTGTCCATTTCGCCGCCAACGCGATCGAACAGGAGATGGCCGCACTGGATCTTTCGCCACAGGGATAATGGGGCGATGCCTACCGTTTCGTCCATCCTCGCGCGGATACTGGAAAAGCCCGGCGCCGCCGGTGAGAAGGTGCTCGACAGCGCGCTGTCGGCGTTCCTGGATTTCGGGATCAAACGCACGAGCATGGGCGAGATCGCGCGCCGCGCCGGCATCAGCCCGGCCACCCTGTACCGGCGCTTCGAATCCAAGAACGACCTGGTCGAAGCGGTGAGCGTGCGCGAGGCACAGCGCTATGTCGCCGATATCGACGAGCGGGTGCGCGCGGTCACCGAACCCGACGACCAGCTCGTGGAGATCTTCGTCGCCTTCGTCACCACCATCGCGAGCAATGAACTGCTCCGCAGGCTGCTCGGCACCGAACCGGAGATGATCCTGCCCCGGCTCACCACCGACGGCGGGCCGATCCTCGCTGTCGGACGCGCCTATCTCGCCGAGAAACTCCGCGAGCTCCAGGCCGACATCCCCGACCTGGACTTCGATCCCGCACTGGTCGCCGAGGTACTGGCCCGGCTGGCCCAGTCGCTGGCGCTGACCCCCGACGGGCTCATCCCGCTCGACGACCCGGTGGCCAGCCGCGAGTTCGCCCGCAGCATCCTGCTACCGATGGTGAGCATCCGCCCCGCTCACTGAGCGGACACCCCGAACGCGGCGGCGACCGCCTCGTCGATCCCGGCCTGCGCCACGGTGAGATCCTCGTCGAGCACGCCGCGCACCCGGCGCACGATCTCCGCCGCCGCCGGGGCCGCCGGATCAGGCAGCGGCAGCCGCGCCACGTACTGGGTGATCCAGCGGCGGCGTCCGGAGTAGAGCCGGTTGCCGCAGACCGCGTCGTAGAACCGCAGGCCCAGCGCCGAATTCGCCACGCCCATCAGCAGATACGCCAGCTCGGTCGCCTGCTCGCCCGCGCCGAGATCGGTCAGCGAGATCCAGTAGCAGTCACCGTTGACCACCGCGCCGGACCGGTCGAGGGCGAAACGCGGCCGCTCACTGATATCGGGGAACACCAGTTTCGGCGCACCCCACAGGTGCGGGCGCTGCGGCACCCAGATCTCGAACCACTGCCGCCCACCGGCGAGCACATACCGGCGGCCGGTCAGCACCTGCTCGTGTGACCGCAGATATTCGGCCGCGTCGGGGAATTCGGCCAGGTCGATCGGGGTGCGCCGGGGCTGGGCCAGGTCGTAGGGGTACAGCACCCGCGTACCGCGCGCGGCGGTGATCCGCCAGGGCTCGAGATCGTGATGAGTGATCAACTGCCGCAACAGTTCCGGCTCGGGCATCGGATCCTTCTGCTCCCACCGATCGGAGATGAACACCCGATCCGCGGTCGTCTTGATCCCCACCCTGATCCGGGCGGCCTCGCCGAAACAGCGCCAGGTGTGGTCGGCGATCCGGGCAAGCCACCGGTCGACATCCGGACTCGACATCCGCCACGCCGAATCACCCACCTGCGCCACAGGACCCGCACCCGCCACCCGCTCGTCGCCGCGGCCGGTACGGCTGATGCCGGTGGCCGCAGGCGATCCGGTCGAGAGCAGACCGACCTCGACAGCGAAAACCCGCCCACCAGCACCGACCAGGCAGTTGTCGTCGCCGGCCAGCGCGTCGAAAAGCCCGGCGGCGCAATCGGCTTCGGCACCAGGTTGTTCGTAGACCGAGACGAACCGGCACGGCCCCGCTGCGGCGTCACGCCTCGCGACGGTGATTGCGGGCAGGACCGCGGCGGCGAACAACTTGGTGTCGCCGAGATCGTAGAGCTCCACCGGTGTCAGCTCACCGGTCAGGATCCGGCGCAGATTGGCGCCCGCCCTGGTGGTGAGAAACCGGTTGGCGCACAGTAATCCGAGCACGCCGCCCGGTGCGAGCAGTCGGGGCGCCACCGCCACGAACGGGTGGGTGAGATCGATGCGCCCGCGCAGGCCGAACCGCTGGCTCAGCAGGCGCGCGGTCGCGCCGCCCAGCTGCTGGGTGCGCACATACGGCGGGTTGCTGATGATCAGGTCGAAGGTGGCATCGGCCAAGTGCGCGGAGGCGGCGAGGAAGTCACCGGAACGGCAGTCGATCTCGGCGCCCTCGGCTTCGGCGCGTGCGGTGGTCTGGGTCAGTGCTGGACGATCCAGGTCGTAGCCGGTGAGCCTGACCCGGACATCCGGCCTGCTCGCCGCGAGTTCCCGATGCACCGCCAGCAGTAACTCCCCGTCACCACAGGCCGGGTCGAGCACCCGTAACTCCCCCGCGTGTGACACATGCGCCAGGGCCCGTCGCGCCAGGAACCGCGCGAGGTCCGGCGGCGTGTAATGCCTGCCGTGCCGTTTCCGCTCGTGGGCGTCACGGGCCTGCGAAGCCATGGGTTCGATTGTGCCCCGCATGGTCGTCCCCGTGTCGTAGGCGCCCAGCACGGCGGGTGGTGCCACCAGTTCTGGGGGTAGATCGGGCTCGGGCCGATCGGTAACGTCAGCTCGGTTTGACCCTGGTTCGATGAAGTCGAGGACATGTCGAGATTCCGCACGCTGACCACCGCACTCACCGCCACCGCGCTCACGCTGTTCCCGGTAGCCCTGCCCGCGTTCGCGCACGCCGACCCCGGACAGTACGCGCCGACCATGCTGATCCTCGACGCCTCCGGATCGATGCAACGCCCCGATCAGGGCGGCACCATGATGGATTCGGCGAAGCGGGCGGTGCGCAGTTTCGTAGAGTCGGCGCCGGCCGAGTCCTCGGTCGGCTTGACCACCTACGGCACGGGCACCGGCAACACCGAAGCCGACAAGGCCGTGGGCTGCCGCGACGTGCAGGTACTGCACCCGCCGACCACCCTCGACCGGGCCGGGCTGACCAGCGCCGTCGACGGCATCCAGGCGCGCGGCTGGACCCCGATGGGCACCGCGTTGCGCCAGGCCGCCGACGCGCTGCCCGATTCCGGGCCGCGCTCGATCGTGCTCGTCTCCGACGGTGACGACACCTGCGCGCCGCCGGACCCGTGCGAGGTCGCCGCGGAGCTGAAGCGGCAGGGCCTCGACCTGGTCGTGCACACGATCGGTTTCGCCGTCGACGACAAGGCCCGCGCCCAGCTCACCTGCATGGCGCAGGCCACCGGCGGCACCTACAGCGACGCCGCCGACGGTGCAGCGCTGGAACGCATTCTGCCGCGGGTGAGTTCGGCGGCCCTGCGCAACTACCAGGCCACCGGGACCCCGATCACCGGCACCGACGGCTACGCGTCCGCACCGGTCGCGAAGGCCGGTCAGTACCTCGACACGATCGGGCAGCAGGAGAAGCGGTTCTACGCGGTGGACGTCCCCGACGGCGCGACCGCGTACTTCACCGGGATCGTCTCCTTCCCCCGCGCGAAGGACGTCTCCATCACCGAGGACCTCGCCGCGCTGGAACTGCGCGTCTACGGTCGCGACGGCGTCTCCTGCAATATCCGCGAACGCGAACTCGAGTCCAGCGCCAGCGACGGCGTCGCGCTCACCGTCAGCAACACCTTCGAGGGCGCGGCGGCCGACGGCGCGGGCGAATGCGAAGGTGGCGGGCGCTACTACTACGAGCTGAACTGGGATATCGCGCCGACCGGCGCTCCCGCGCGGCTACCGGTGGAGATCCTCGTCGGTATCGAGCCGGGTGTCACCGATCCCGGACCGCCCGCCGACGCCCAGGCGATCGCCTTCACCGAGCCGGCCGGTGCCGTGCAGCCGGTCAGCGGCGGTGGCGCGTTCACCGTCGCCGCGGAGCTCCCCGGCAGCGGTAGCTACACCGACACCGTGCAGTCGGGCGAGTACGTCTTCTACAAGGTGCGCCTGGACTGGGGCCAGGGCCTCGCCTACCGGGTGCGTTTCGCCGAGACCGGCGGGGCGAACTCCACCGCTGCCGCCAATGTCGAGACCACGCTGTATTCGCCGCTGGGTCGTCAGATCGACGCCGACACCACCTCCTACAGCGGCCGCTCGCCCGCCGAACTGAAGCTGGCCTCGGTGCCGATCCGCTACGCCAACCGGGACTCCAACGACAGCGAGGTGCAGCGGCAGTCTGTCGCGGGGTGGTACTACCTCGCGGTGAAGGTCGGGCTGCCGATCGGCGCAGACGCGCTGCCGCCGACGCCGGTGCAGCTCGATCTGACCGTGTCGGGCAGCCCCGAGGCGGGACCGACCTACGTCACCGGCGGCGCCGATGTGCTGGGTGAGCAGGCCGGGCCCGACACCGCCTCGGTGAGCGGGGCGCCCACCGTCGCCCGGCCGTGGACGGCCTACGCGCTCGGCGCGGCCGGGGTGGCATTGCCGGCCGGGATCGGGATCGGGATCTGGGTGCTCCGCCGGCGTGCCTGACCCGCCGATATCGCCCGTCGGCACCGCATTTCGCGATGCCGACGGGTTCCGCGCGCGCCACTCCACTGCTACGTTGGTCTCAAAATGAGACTAGTTCTCCCGGATCGAACGAGGGGGCCGTGCGATGGCGCCGACCGCTACCGATTTCGCCACGCTGCAGCGGCTGGCCGACGAACGCTGGACCTGCCGCCAGTTCCGGCCCGAGCAGGTCGAGCGCGCCACCATCGAGCAGTTGCTGAGCCTCACCCGGCGCACGCCGTCCTGGTGCAACACCCAGCCGTGGCAGGTCGTGGTGACCGAGGGTGAAGGGACCGTCCGGCTGCGCAAGGAGCTGCTCACCTATATCCAATCCCATGGCACCGCACCGGATTTCGAGTTCCCGGGCGAATACGCCGGGGTGTACAAGGATCGCCGGCGCGAGTGCGGGTTCCAGCTCTACGACAGCGTCGGCATCGTCAAGGGCGACCACGAGAACACCATGCGCCAGATGGTGCGCAACTTCGAGTTCTTCGACGCGCCGCACGTCGCCGTCGTCACCTCCGAGGCCGACCTCGGCGTCTACGGCGCCGTCGACTGCGGCCTGTGGCTGGAGAACTTCCTGCTCGGCGCCCAAGCCCTCGGTCTCGGCGCCGCCCCCCAGGCCGCCCTCGCCTCCTACTCCCCCTTCTTCCGCGAATACTTCGGCCTCCCCGACCACCGCAAGGTCGTCTTCGGCGTCTCCTTCGGCTACCCCGACCCCGAACACCCCGTCAACACTTTCCGCACCACCCGCGCGCCCCTCGACGACCAGGTCACCTGGCACACCGCGTAGGAACAAGATCACCTGGCGATGGTGGCGGCGAGCTCCCGGACACCGCCACCACAGGCCGGCCGGCGATCACCGGGACGGGAGTAGCCGGCCGGGCACCGATCACGCAGGGCGCGAGTAACCGCCGGCCACCGATCACCCGTGGCGCGAGTAGTCGGCCGGGCACCGATCACCCGGGACGGGAGTAGCCGGCCGGGCACCGATCACGCGGGGCAAGGGTAGCCGGCGAGGCCGGGGCCGGGCTCGGGGGTGATGTCGCGGGCGGTGACTTCGGTCCCGCATTCATCGCAGGTCAGGTGGGTGTGGGCTTCACCGGTGCAGCCCTGGTGGCGGTATTCGACGGGCGGACCGTCCGGCGCCAGGTAGGTGTCACCCCAGTCGCGGATCGCCATCAGGATCGGATAGATGGCGTGCCCCTTCTCGGTCAGCCGGTATTCCTCGTACGCCCCGTCCGCCGCGGGCCGCTTCACCAGAATCCCGTGCTCGATCAACCGATCCAGCCGATCCCCCAACCGCCCCCGCGAAATCCCCAACGCCCCCTGAAACCCGTTGAACCGCCGCACCCCGGCAAAGCAATACTTCAGAATCAGCAACGTCCACCGATCCCCGAAGATCACCAACGGCCGCGTGATAGAACACGGCACGTCCCCCAACTCCTCATAGCGCACCCCCCGATTATGCGCTCACCCCGCAGCGGTGCGGCCTCAACCGAGCTCCCGCTCCCGGCGCCGCGCGAGGCGGTGGGCGACAACGGCGCCCAGCGGCGCGTCCGGGTATTTGCGCCAGCGTCCGGTGTGCCATTTCGATCGTGTCATGCGCAGGGTCACTTCGCAGTCCTCGGCGGCGTCGAGGTCCACCGGGCCGAGGGCGGTGACGAACAGCTGCTCCTGGTGGCGGTCGACCCGATTGGGGATGCGCTTGTTGCGCGGGATGTTCTTGCGTGAACTCTTGTCGTTCTCGCCATAGACATTGCGGCGGTCCTTGGCGTAGCTGAGCGCCTTCTTCTCCTGCGGACTTCTCCGGCGAACCATTCGTCTCCCCTCCAGTATCGGAGCCAGCGTACGGCTCGGCGGAAGCCGGCGCACGGGAGTTTCGTCTCCGAAACGACTCCGGGCCCCGGAGGTTCCGGGGCCCGAAGGGTGGTGCTGGGTGCTGTCAGGTCACAGCGGGATGTTCTTGTGGTGGCTCTTGCGGGCCGGGGCCGAGGCCAGGGCCGCGGCGATGATGCTGCGGGTCTTGGCCGGGTCGATGACCTGATCGACCACGCCGATGGCGACAGCGCGTTCGACGCCGCCGGCGATCTTCTCGTGCTCGGCGGTCAGGCGCTCGTGCAGGGCTTCGCGTTCGTCTTCGGGAGCGGCGGCGAGGGCCTTCTTGTGCAGGATGCCGACCGCGGCCTTGGCACCCATGACGGCGACCTCGGAACCGGGCCAGGCGTACACCGCGGTCGCGCCCAGCGAACGGGCGTTCATCGCGATGTAGGCGCCGCCGTAGATCTTGCGGGTCACCAGGGTGACGCGCGGGACGCGGGCCTCGGCGAAGGCGTGCAGCAGCTTGGCACCGCGCCGGACCACGCCCTCGAGCTCCTGACCGACACCCGGCAGGTAGCCGGGCACATCGGTGACGACGATCAGCGGGATGCCGAACGCGTCGCACAGGCGGACGAAACGGGAGGCCTTCTCGGCGCTCTCGGAGTTGAGGCAGCCGCCCAGGCGCAGCGGGTTGTTGGCGAGCACACCGACGGTGCGGCCACCGAGACGACCCAGACCGACGACCATGCTGCGGGCGTATCCACCCTGCAGCTCCTCGAACGAGGACTCACCGTCGACATTGTCGAGCAGCTCGTGGATGATCGGCTTCACGTCGTAGGCGCGCTTGGCCGACTCCGGCAGCATCGCCTTCAGGTCGACGTCACCGTGCTCGGCGGCGATCAGGTCGAACTCGCCCTGCTCGGCGAACATCGACACCAGCCGGCGGGCGCGGTGCATGGCATCGGCCTCGTCGTCGGCGGCGATATGGCAGACGCCGGACTTCTTGTAGTGCGTGGTGGGCCCGCCGAGGGTCTCCATGTCGACGTTCTCGCCGGTCACCGAACGCACGACGTCCGGACCGGTGACGAAGACGCGGCCCTCGGGCGCCATGATGACGACGTCGGTCAGCGCCGGACCGTAGGCCGCGCCACCGGCGGCGAAGCCGAGCACCACCGAGATCTGCGGCACCAGGCCGGACGCGCGGACCATGGCCTCGAAGACCAGGCCGACCGCGTGCAGCGCCTCGACGCCCTCGGCCAGGCGCGCGCCACCGGAGTGCCACAGGCCGACGACCGGGATGCCGGAATCGATGGCGGTGTCGATCGCGTCGACGATGTGCTTGCAGCCTTCGACGCCCATCGCGCCACCCATGACGGTGGCGTCGGAGCAGTAGGCCACGGTGCGGACACCGTCGACCTCGCCGATCGCGGCCAGGACACCGGACTTGTCCCGCGGGTGTAGCGGTAGGACGGTGCCGGGGTCGAAGAATCGCTGGAGCCGACCGAGCGGGTCACGCGGATCGGTCGTCGTGTCTTGAAACGCGGGAGCAATGATGGTCATCGCGTTTACTCCTACCTTCGTTAGATTCTCGCCGCTACGGCGGCTGCGTATGGCGAACCACCGGTGGAGGTCGAACCATTCAGTTGGCGCGACCCCCACCGGGGATCGTGATGCAGTCGATCGGTGCGGCTAGGCCCGACCGAAGGCGAGCGCGACGTTGTGCCCACCGAAGCCGAAGGAATTGTTGATCGCGTACTCGATTTCCTGGCGACGGGCTTCCCCGTGCACCACATCGAGATCGATCTCCGGATCCTGGTTGTCCAGGTTCAGCGTCGGCGGGACGATGCCGTCCCGGATCGCGAGCACGGTGAGCACGGACTCGAGCGCGCCGACGGCGCCGATCGAGTGGCCCAGTGCCGACTTCGGCGCGTAGACCGAAGCGTGGGTGCCCACAGCCTTGTGGATCGCGTTGCACTCGGCGGTGTCGCCGATCGGCGTCGCGGTCGCGTGGGCGTTGATGTGGGTGATGTCCTGCTTGGTCAGACCGGCGGTCTGCATCGCGCGGGTCATCGCCCTGGCCGCACCGGTGCCCTCGGGATCGGGAGCGACCAGGTGGAAGCCGTCGGAAGTGATGCCCGCACCCAGCAGTCGAGCGTGGATGGTGGCACCGCGAGCCTTGGCATGCTCTTCGGTCTCGACGACCATGAGCGCACCGGCCTCGCCGAAGACGAAGCCGTCACGATCGGAGTCGAACGGACGCGAGGCGCCCTTCGGATCGTCGTTGCGGGTGCTCATCGCCCGCATCATGGAGAATGCCGCGATCGGCACGGAGTCGATGAAACCCTCGACACCACCGGTGACGACCATGTCGGCGTCACCCATCACGATCATCCGCCACGCGTTGGCGATGGCCTCCGAACCCGACGAGCACGCCGAGACCGGAGTGACCACTCCCGCCCTGGCCTTCAGCTCGAGCCCGACGACGGCCGACGGACCGTTCGGCATGACCATCTGAACAGCCAGCGGCGAGATCTTGCGGTAGCCACCGTTCTTCAGCTTGTCGACCGAGTCGATCAGCGCGTCGCCGCCACCGAGGCCGGTGCCGATCGCGACGCCCAGGCGGTCGGGGTCGACCTCCGGGCTGCCCGCGTTCTTCCACACCTCACGACCGAGGACGGTCGCCAGGCGCTCGACATACGCCATGCGGCGGATCTCGACCCGGCTCAGCAGGGTGTCGGGGCTGACTTTCAGGTGACCGCCGATACGCACCGGCAGGTCGTATTCCTCGATGAAGGAATCCTCGAGAACGTCGATTCCGCTCTCACCGTTGAGGAGTCCCTTCCACGTCGCATCGACATCACCCGCGATCGACGTGGTCGCCGCCATGCTGGTGACGACGACGTTGGGGAAATTCCCGTTCAAGGTGGAAGGAGTGGTCACAGTGTCGGCCCTACTCGGCGTCGAACTTGGCCTTGAGCTCCGCGGCGGCGTCGGAGTTCTCCGCCTCGAGCTTCTGGATGTAGGAGACAGCGTCGCCCACGGTCTTCAGGCTGGCCAGATCCTCGTCGGGGATCTTGACGCCGTACTTGTCCTCGGTCTGCACAGCGATCTCGACCATGGACAGCGAGTCGATGTCCAGGTCGTCGACGAAGGACTTCTCGATGGTCACCTCGGAGGGTTCGATACCCGTAACCTCTTCGATGATCTTGCCGAGTTCTTCGACGATCTGTTCCTGGGTCAGAGCGGCCACTTTGGTGGCTCCCTTCTTGTTTCTCATTTGTAGGGTCTTGGACGGTCGGCACCTCGTCGTGCGTGACCGCCGGGGGGAAAGCTAGCCGGAGGTGGTCAGTTCGACCAACGCGGGGAGGTCTTCCGGAGTCTTCAGGGCGAGGTTGGGCGTGCCCTTCAGCTCCCGCTTGGCAATGCCGACGAGGGTGCCCGCCGGTGGCAGTTCGGCCACGGCCGAGACGTTCGCGGTACGGACGGTCTCGGTGCACAGGTCCCAGCGCACGGGGTGGGTGACCTGCGCGGCGAGCTTGTCGATCGCGTCGGCGCCCGAGGTGACCGGCTTGCCGTCGAAGTTCGACAGCAGCGTCCGGATCGGGTCGCTCGGCGAGATCTGGGCGATGGCCTCGGCGACAGCTTCCTGTGCCGGTGCCATGAAGGCAGTGTGGAACGCACCGGCGACGGGCAATGCGCGGACCCGTGCCTTCTCCGGCGGGTTCGCGGCGAGCTCCGCCAGAGCTTCCAGGCGGCCCGCTGCGACGATCTGGCCGACCGCGTTGCGGTTGGCCGGGACGAGATCGAGCTCGGCGAGCCGTGCGAGCACGGTGGCTTCGTCGCCACCGAGCACCGCGGACATACCGGTCGGCTCCAGCGCACACGCCTTGGCCATCTCCCGGCCGCGGATGGCGGCCAGGGCGACCGCCTCGTCGGCGGTGATGACGCCGGCGACAGCGGCTGCGGCGAATTCGCCGACCGAGTGTCCGGCGACGATCGTATCGGCCGCCAGCGTTTCCGGGGCGATTTCGCCGAACGCGAGCAACGCGGCCGCGACGACGAGTGGCTGGGTGACGGCTGTGTCGACGATCTCCTCCGCCGTGGCGGTGGTACCGAGACGAACCAGGTCGAGGCCGGCGGCCTTCGACCACAGCTCGAGACGGTCGGTCGCACCGGGGAGGGCGAGCCAGGGCGCGAGCATGCCGGGAGTCTGGGACCCCTGTCCAGGGGTGAACAACGCGATCACTCCCTAAGAAAACACTGTGACCCCCGCCGCACGAGATGTCGGCGCGAATGAAGCTTTCCGATGGGTTTTGTAGGGGTCCCACAAAATCCGAGGTGGGGTGTCCTGATCGACCGATTCCCCGATCCCGTTACAGCGGTTCTTGACCCAGTGGGGCAGGTGGGGTTTCTGTGACGGGGGGTGACGATTCGTTATGCGTTCGTGTCAAACGACCCACTGTGGCCGCGATTCGGAGCACATAAGCGTCTCGAGGATTCATCGGATCCCGTCCGGTGATCTCGCCGATTCGTTTGAGACGGTACCGAACGGTATTTGGATGGACGTACAGCTGACGCGCGCACGTTTCTACTGCTCCACCACAATCCAGATAGGCGTCGAGTGTGTCGGATAACGAAGATCCGGCAGCAGCCAACGGGAGCACAAGATACTCGTTCAACGCCTCGACCGCAGCTCTATCGCCCAGCAGGGCGCGTTCGGGCAGCAACTCCGAGGCGTGCACCGGCCGAGGCGCCCCCCGCCAGCCCACCACGGCCTCCATCCCGGCCAGCGCCTCGATCGCGCTGGCGTGCGCGGCGCCGAGGGTGCGCATGGTCGGACCGATCACCACCGGCCCCTCGGAGAAGACATCGGTGAGCAGATCGGTCAGGAACGGCGAGGCGATGCCCGCGTCCCCGAGGTGGCCGCTGACCACCATCACCAGCCGCGCGCCCTGCACCACCGCCAGCGCGGCGCGGCCGTGCCTGGTCGCGATGGTGTGCACCGCGCCCACGGTCGACACCCCCTGATCCAGCGGGGGCGTACCGACCAGCACGGTGGCGGGCGCGGTGGCGTCCCAGTTCAACGTGGCGGCCCGGGAGAGCATGTCCGGGCCGGTGTCCCCGCGCACCACCGCGTCGACCACCAGGGCCTCCAGGCGGGTGTCCCAGGCGCCGCGCGATTCGGCGGCGCTGGCGTACACCGAGGCGGCCGCGAAGCCGAGCTCACGCCCGTATCGCAGCACCGCCTCGGTCAGCGCCACCAGTTGCCGGTCGTTGCGGGCCAGGGCGGGCAGCCACTGTTCGAAGAAGTCCATGGCCACCCGCACCATGTCCACGGTCTGGCGCAGCGTCAGCCGCCGCGCCAGATCCTGCGGAATCACCTGGAACGCGTCCAGGCTGAAGCGGATATCGGAGTCGGGATCCTGCAACCACTCCAGGAAGTTCACCACCGCGGTCTGCACCAGCATCTGCACGCCAGCACGCTGCGCGGCGTCCAGATCGGCGAAGAACGGCAGCCGATCCTGCATCGACCCCACCGCTTCGGTGGACAGCCGCCCGGAGAACTGCTTGACGCGTTTGAGCAACGTGTCGGGCAGCGGATCACGGGTCTGCCGGTTCGGGGACAGTGCCCCGGTCGGCAGATAGACCTCGTGCTCGCTGGTTCCCTCGGTGATCCGGCGGGGCCGCGGCGGTTTACGCTCCACAGTCCAATAGTCCGCTACGCGAGTTCCTCGCCCGCGTCCGCACTCGGCTTCGGCGCGGCGGCGACGTCATCGATGCGATATTTCGCGGCCGCCTCCAGTGCCTTCGCCTTGTCGAACGTGCCGTCCTTGACCAGGCCCTCGATCACCGCGACCGCGATCGACTGGGCGTCGACCTTGAAGACGCGGCGCGCGGCGGGCCTGGTGTCGGAGAAGCCGAACCCGTCGGTGCCCAGCGTGGTGTAGTCGCCGGGCACCCACTGCCGGATCTGATCGGCGACCGCGCGCATCCAGTCGGTCGCGGCCACCACCGGTCCCTGCATCGGCGCCAGTGCCTGGGTGACATACGGCACGCCCGGATCCTCGCCGGGCTGCTCGAGCGCGGCGATCTCCTTGTCGAGCGCTTCCCGGCGCAGCTCACCGAAGGAGGTCACCGACCACACGTCCGCGGCCACACCCCAGTCCTGCGCGAGGATCTCCTGGGCCCGCAACCCGTCGGGCACGGTCACACCGGAGACCAGGATCTGCGCGCGCACGGATCCTTCGCCACCGCGCTGGTACAGGTAAAGACCCTTGAGCAGACCGGCCACGTCGAGGTCGTCGGGCTCGGCCGGCTGCTGGTAGGGCTCGTTGTAGAGGGTGATGTAGTAGAAGATGTCCTCCCCGCCGAAGGTGCCCGTCGGCTGGGGACGCGCGCCGGGTAGCCGGCTCGGCGCCGCGGTGCCGCCGCCGTACATCCGGCGCAGACCGTCGCGCATGATGTGCGCGATCTCGAAGGAGAACGCCGGATCGTAGGTCACCACGGCCGGGTTGGTCGACGCCAGCAGCAGCGACTGGCCGTCGTTGTGCTGCAGACCCTCACCGGTCAGTGTGGTGCGGCCCGCGGTGGCGCCGAGCACGAACCCGCGCGCCAGCTGGTCGGCGGCGGCCCAGAAGCTGTCGCCGGTGCGCTGGAACCCGAACATCGAATAGAAGATGTAGAGCGGGATCATCGGCTCGCCGTGGGTGGCGTAGGAGGTGGCCGCCGCGGTGAACGACGCGGTGGACCCGGCCTCGTTGATGCCCTCGTGCATGATCTGGCCGACGGTGCTCTCCTTGTAGGCGAGCATCAGCTCCGCGTCGACCGAGGTGTAGAGCTGGCCGTTGCGGTTGTAGATCTTCAGCGTCGGGAACCACGAATCCATGCCGAAGGTGCGGGCCTCGTCGGGGATGATCGGCACGATCCGCTTGCCGATCTCCTTGTCCCGCAGCAGTTCCTTGACCAGCCGCACCAGCGCCATGGTGGTGGCGACCTTCTGCTTGCCCGACCCCTTGCGCACCGAGCGGTAGGCCTCGTCGCCGGGCAGCGTCAGCGGCTTGGCCGGCGAACGGCGTTCCGGCACGAACCCGCCCAGCGCCGCACGGCGGGCCAGCATGTACTGGATCGCCGGGTTGTCCATGCCCGGGTGGTAGTACGGCGGCAGGTACGGATCCTTCTCCAGCTCGGCGTCGCTGATCGGGATGCGCTGCAGATCGCGGAAGTCCTTGAGGTCCTGCAGCGCCAGCTTCTTCATCTGATGGGTGGCGTTGCGGCCCTCGAAGTGCTTGCCGAGGGTGTAGCCCTTGATCGTCTTGGCCAGGATCACCGTCGGCTGACCCTTGTGCGCCATCGCCGCCGCGTAGGCCGCGTAGACCTTGCGGTAGTCGTGGCCGCCGCGCTTGAGATTCCAGATCTCGCTGTCGGACATGTTCTGGACCAGCGCCTTGGTGCGCGGATCGCGGCCGAAGAAGTGGTCGCGCACGTAGGCGCCGTCATTGGCCTTGTAGGTCTGGTAGTCACCGTCGGGGGTGGTGTTCATCAGGTTGACCAGCGCGCCGTCGCGGTCGGCGCCCAGCAGCGCGTCCCACTCGCGGCCCCAGACCACCTTGATGACGTTCCAGCCCGCGCCACGGAAGAACGACTCCAGCTCCTGGATGATCTTGCCGTTGCCGCGCACCGGGCCGTCGAGGCGCTGCAGATTGCAGTTGATGACGAAGGTCAGGTTGTCCAGGGCCTCGTTGGCGGCCACCTGGATCAGGCCGCGCGACTCGGGCTCGTCCATCTCGCCGTCACCGAGGAAGGCCCAGACGTGCTGGTCGGAGGTGTCCTTGATGCCGCGATCGGTCAGGTAGTGGTTGAACCTGGCCTGGTAGATGGCGTTCATCGGGCCCAGGCCCATCGAGACCGTCGGGAACTCCCAGAAGTCGGTCATCAGGCGCGGATGCGGGTACGACGGGAGCCCCTTGCCGAGGCCGCCGTGGCTGTACTCCTGCCGGAACCCGTCGAGGCGGTCGGCGCTGAGGCGGCCCTCCAGGAAGGCGCGCGCGTAGATGCCGGGCGAGGCGTGGCCCTGGATGAAGATGCTGTCGCCGCCGCCGGGATGGTCCTTGCCGCGGAAGAAGTGGTTGAAGCCCACCTCGTAGAGCGCGGCCGAGGACGCGTAGGTCGAGATGTGGCCGCCCACCCCGATGCCGGGACGCTGCCCGCGGTGCACCATGATCGCGGCGTTCCACCGGATCCAGGCGCGGTAGCGGCGCTCCACTTCCTCGTCACCGGGAAACCAGGGCTCGTTCTCGGTGGGGATGGTGTTGACGTAGTCGGTGGAGGTGAGCGCCGGAATCGACACCCGGCGTTCGCCCGCGCGCTCGAGCAGACGCAGCATCAGGTACCGGGCGCGGCCCGGCCCCTCCCGATCGAGCATGTCGTCGAAGGATTCCAGCCATTCGCTGGTCTCCTCCGGATCGATGTCGGGTAGATACGACGCCACTCCTTCGCGGATCACCCGAACGCGCTCACCGGTGGTTCTGGTGGCGTCGGCACCCGCGGTGGGTGTCGCCGCCGATGGTTCGTCGGCGGAATTCGCTGATACAGAGTGGATCAGGTCGGTCAAATCTGCTCCTCGTACAGGGGGCTGAACTGCTTGTTGGCGTCGCTATCCCCGGGCCTGCCCGCTTGGTGTGCGGGCCACCCGTCACGAAAGTTTCGGGCGCACCCCCATCCTTACCGAAAACGTGTCCTGGGTCATCCTCTCCGGGCAGGTACTGCCGGGTATTCCACCGGCCACAGCGTGTTGCTTCGCGGAGGTCCGGCCCGCTGCCGGGAACCGCGATCCACTAAGTTCTGCGGGTGTGAGAGGGATCGGCACAACGATGAGGCGGCCTGCCGCGCGCCGGCTGGGACTGGTCTGCGCCGCCGTCGCGGTGACCGCGGGCGCGGTGCTGGCGGGTTGCGCCCAGCAGATTCCGGGTACCCCGACGGCCCCGGCCGCGGAAGTGGCCGCCTATCAGACCGAGGCCGCCGCGTCGTCGTCGGCGGCGGCGTCGTCCAAGGCCGCGGCCGCGCAGGTGCGCGCGATCGAGGAGAACTGCACCCGGTTCCCCACCACGACCGGTACCGCGGTGACCGCCTTCAACGAGTTCGTCACCGCGCACGACACCAACGCCCCCGACTACGCCGACAAGCGGGAAGCCGCGGCTACCGCCCTCGACAACGCGGCGACCGAAGTCGAGTCCGGTGTCACCGCCGCCGGCACCGCGCTGCCGACCGAACTGGCGGAGAAATTCACCGGCTATGTGGTCGCGGCGCGCGAACTGTCCGCCGAGACCAGGAAGATGACCTACAGCTCACAGGTCGGGGCGCTCAACGATGCCAGCCGGGCCATCAACCAGGCCCGCACCACGGTCCACGACGCCTGCCAGAGCCGCTGAATTCGCCCGGCCGACACGCGGCATACGGTCCCAATTCATCCGATCGGCTTGCGCTACGGCCGATAACCATGTTCGCTTGCACCTATCTTATTGTCGGCAGTTTAGGGAGGACACCACCGTGGTCGCCGCGGCGGACGCGCAGAACTACGCTCAGAAGCTTGGCATTTCTCACGGCTTGGTTGTTCAGGAATTGGGCTGGGACGAAGACACCGACGACGCCTTGCGCGCCGAGATCGAGGAGGTCAGCGGCGCGGAGATGGTCGACGTCGACTCCGATGAGGTCGTCGACGCCGTCCTGCTCTGGTGGCGGGAGGGAGACGGCGATCTGGCCGACGAGTTGATGGACGCCATCAGCCCGTTGTCCGACGAAGGCTTCATCTGGGTGCTCACCCCCAAGACCGGTCAACCAGGTCATGTCGATCCGAGCGAGATCGCCGAAGCCGCGCCCACGGCCGGCCTGACCCAGACATCCACCATCAGCCTCGGCGGATGGACGGGCAGCCGCCTGGTCCAGCCCAAGGCACCGTCCAAGCAGCGCTGATCCACTCCTTCGCTAAGGTCTCAGCCGGACGAGAACGCTCGGCTGAGACCCGACACGACGACAGGATCCCCGTATGCCGCTAGAGGTTGGCACGCTCGCGCCGGACTTCACGCTCAAGGACCAGAACAACCAGCCTGTCACGCTCTCCGATTACCGCGGTACGAAGAACGTCCTGCTGGTGTTCTATCCGCTCGCCTTCACCGGCATCTGCCAGGGTGAGCTGTGCAAGGTGCGTGACGAGCTGCCCAAGTTCCAGAACGACGACGCCGAGATCCTCGCGATCTCCGTCGGTCCCCCACCCACCCACAAGATCTGGGCCGCCGAACAGGGCTACCTGTTCCCCCTGCTGTCCGACTTCTGGCCACACGGCGCGGTCACCCAGGCCTACGACGTCTTCAACGAGAAGTCCGGTTACCCCAACCGCGGCACCTTCGTCGTCGACAAGTCCGGCTACATCACTTTCGCCGAGATGAACGGTCCAGGAGAGGCCCGTGACCAGGCGGCTTGGGAGAAAGCGCTCGCCGCGCTAGATTCATAAACCGTCACCGCCGGTTCTCCGGCGGTGCCCGGGCGTATAGCTCAGCGGTAGAGCACTGGTTTTACACACCAGCGGTCGGGGGTTCGATCCCCTCTGCGCCCACCTGTAACGTGTTCCACTTCCAGTAGGAGGAGGGAACGGCGCGTGGTGAGTTTCTTTGCCAGGGAGGGTGATCGGCTGGTGGCCCAGCAGATCGCGGTGAGTCCGTGGTCGGATGCCATGTTGAGTGGGACCGGGGTGTGTGGGCTGCTCGCGCGGGAGCTCGAGGGGCATTGCCCGGAGGGGTTCGTGCCTGCGCGGTTGACGGTGGATCTGTATCAGCCGGTGGCGAACGCGCCGTTCGAGTTTCGCAGTGAGGTGGTGCGGCGGGGGTCGCGGATCACCGTGGTCGATGCCGCGCTCGTGCAGGAGGGGCGCGAACGGGTGCGGGCGACCGCGCTGTTCCTCACGCCGGGTGCCGAGCCGCCCGGGCAGGTGTGGAGTTCGGCCGAGGAGCTGCCGATGCCGCCGGAGCGGCCCGTGTCGCCGGACGGTGCGCCACCGTTGTTCAAAAGTGGTGAGCGCGAATGGGATTCGGATTTCATCGCGAATCAGAACGCGGACCGCAAGTTCGCCTGGCACAATCTGCCTGCGCTGGTGGCCGGTGAGAAGATCACTCCGTTCCAGCGTGCCGCGGTTCTCGGGGACGCCACCAATCATGTCTGCCACTGGGGTTCCGAAGGTGCCGGGTACATCAATGCCGATGTCACCGTGACTCTGTCGCGGCTGCCGGCCGGAGCCGAACTCGGACTGCGCGCCGACAACACCATCGCCGCCGACGGCGTCTCCATCGGCACCGCCACCCTCTACGACCGCCTCGGCCCCGTCGGCGTCTGCGTGGTGACCACCCTGTCCAACGCCCGCCGCCAAGTCGACTTCACCACCGCGACCACGGTCGGCGCGGACGAGCCACGCCGGCCGTGGAGCCGGGTCGACGGCTGACGGCCTCCGCTACGACACCGCACCGCCCGCTATCGGCCGTCCTGCTGCTCGGTGCGGCGATGGCTGCCTAGTCCCGCGACAGTCACCGGGCACCGGGCACCGGGCACCGGGCACCGGGCACCGGGCACCGGGCACCGGGCACGGGGCACGGGGCACGGTACAGGCGCGCCGGAACACGGATAAGTGGGTAGAGCGGGGCGAAAGATTCCCCGGTCGCCGGTTCAGAGCCGACGGGCCGTGACGAGCCAGGAACGCGAGTCGAAGTAGACCCCGTGGCCGGTGTCGTGGGCAGCGAGGGTCGCGTGCAGGCGGGCGCGCGCCCGGTCCGCGGTGGCAGCGTCGAGCGCATCGAGCTCGCGCCGGAAATACTCCAGCCGGAGCAGATTGTCGAGGGCGGCGGCGCTGTCCGGGCCGTAGTAGACGGGCTCGTCGACATCGGCGCACCGGAGATCGGTGAACCCGGCGGCAGCCAGCACCCGCGCAGTGACGGCGGGATCGGCCAGTGAGAACGGGCCTGGGCTCCCGAGGAAGCCGTCGGTGCCGAGAATCGGCAGGATCTCGGTGGCCCACGCATTGCGGTCGTAGCGCTGCCAGACCAGCAGCACGAGCCGGGCCGATGGACGCAACGCGCGCCCGATATTGGTGAACGCGGCCACCGGGTCGGGGAAGAACATCGTGCCGAACCGGCTGATGCCGAGGTCGAACCGCGCGGGCGGAAAGGGGTGGGTCTGCGCGTCGGCGAGCTGGAAAACTATGTCGGACAGGCCTTCTTCGGCGCTGATCCGGACCGCCTGTTCGAGCATCCGCGCTGAAACGTCGATGCCGACCACGCTGCCGCCGGCGCGGGCGGCCTCGCGCGTGGTCAGCCCGGTGCCGCAGCCGATGTCGAGCACCCGGTCCCCCACGCCGACCCGGGCAGCGGCACGGAACAGTTCGTTGTGCCGCCGCAGTTCCGCGTCGTAGTCGAACATCGTCATGACGGGCCCCTTCTCGCGTCCACCGATGCGACCGAACGTACCGCCGCTCAGGTCAGGTCGTGTTCGTAGGCGAAGGCGGCGGCCGCGGTGCGGGAGGTGACGTCGAGTTTGGTGAAGATGTTGGACAGGTGCCGGGCGATCGTCTTCTCGCTGAGGACCAGCTGGGCGGCGATCTGGGGGTTGCTGCGGCCCGCGGCGACCAGTCGCAGCACCTCGACCTCTCGGGCGGTCAGTCCGCCGGGGGTGGTGGGGGCGAGCAATCGCGTCGCCTCGGCTTCGGCGGGGGCGGCGCCGAGGCGGGCGAAGACCCGGCGGGCGGCGTCGAATTCCAGACCGGCCGAGCCCTCGTCGCCGAGTGCCCGTAACGCGCGCCCGAGGTCGGTCCGGCTGCGCGCCGTCTCGTAGGGCACGTCCAGCGCCGACCACAGCCGGGCGGCGCGGCGCAGCTCGGTGACCGCGGTGGCGTGGTCGCCGGTGGCGGTGGCGACGCATCCGGCGGCGCGGGCGGCCGTCGCCCGCAGCGCCGCGCAGTCGAATCCCGCGGCGACAGCGGTGAGTTCGGTACTCAGCTCGGCCGCGTCGGCGGTTTCGCGCGCGGCGAGCAGGATGTCGACGGCGGCGGGCAGCACCTGGGAGCGATGCACCGGATCGGGGGTCTCGGCGACCAGCCGCCGCGTCGTGGCCACCGCGGCGGCGGTCCGGCCGCGGGCCGCCCAGAGCAGGGCCAGCCCGGGCTGCGGGTCGTGTCCGTAGCCGATGGCCGCGGTGTAGGCGGCGTCCGCCTCGGCGAAGGCGCCACGGATGCGCAGGACGTCGCCGCGCTCGGCCGATGCCAGACCCGCGGGCGCTACAGTCTCCGCGGCCAGATACCGGCGCACGGCGAGGCCGAATTCCTCGAGCGCGGCGTCGTAGGCGCCGTGCACGCGCATCAGCTGACCCCGGTGCACCGCGCACTGCCCGGTGAACAGCACCAGACCCTGCTGATCGGCGCACCAGGAGGTCAATGCCACGGTCCACTGTTCCATTCTGGCGAAATCCGAGATCTCCTGGCAGGCCTCGACCAGCGAGCAGTAGATGTGCCCGGCGAACAAGGTCGACACCCCGTCGGCGGCGACATGGGCCATGGCCTCGTCCAGCAGGGCCAGCCCCTCGCGCACCCGGCCGGCGTAGATCGCCAGCCTGCCCTGCGCGGACAGTCCCATCGCGACCAGGTCCGCGCACCCGAACCGGCGTCCGTAGTCGGTGACGCGGTCCGCGCAGCAGGCCGCCTCGGCGTACTCGCCCGCCGTCAGGTGCCGGAACAGCACCGCCACGCACACATAACCGTGTTCGGCGACATCGCCGGGTGCCTGTTCGAGCAGCCGCTCGGCCCGGGCGACCCAGCCGCTGCCGACCGCCGATTCGCCGGTGGTCAGCAGGGTCATCGCCAGCCAGAACGCGCAGCGCACAGCGGCGAGCGGATCGCCGGCGTCCAGATGCAGCTGGTAGGCGCGCTGCATGGCCTGGATGCTGTCGTTGGTGCGCCCGGTCAGATAGGCGGCGGTGGCCAGCCGGGCGAAGTCGTCACCGTGCAGCAGGCCAGCGTCGGTGCCGGACAGCGTGTCGAAGGCGGCGACCCATTCCCGTCGCTCGTAGGCCTCCCGAGCTCGCCGCAGACAGTCGACCACGTTCATCGCGCATCACCCTGGGTCAAGGATACGCGCAGGTCACCGCCGTGGGTCAGGCTGCGACCGCCCCGCTGGACGCCGGTGCGGGTGCCCGCGCCACGATCCGGCGGGCGAGGTATCCGGCGTCGCGGCCGACGCCGGGGAACACCATCGACGAGAACGCGTACTGGAAGCTCAGCCCGCAGAAGAACAGGCCGGGCGCGTCCTCGACGACGCCCCGGTATTCCCGTGGCCACCCGTCCGCGTCGAAGACCGGCAGTTCGATCCAGTCGAAGATCTGCCGGAATCCCGTGGCCCACACGATGTTCCGGACATCGAGGACGGTGCCGTCGTCGAGTTCGGGCTTGCCGTCGCGCACGCCGCGCACCCGCTGGGTGATCCGCTCGACACCTCGTTCGGCGAGGTCGGCTCGCTTGACCCGCAGCATCGGCCCACCGTGGAACCGGATCTGCCGCATCTCCTTGCGGCCCATCGGCGTCCGCCGGGTGAGGACATGCCGCCAGAGGAACACCAGGACCGGCAGCGCGACCTTGATCGCGCGGGAATCCCAGCGCAGCGGGACCTGCCCGCAGTCGCGCCCGCACAGGGTGGTCGGGTGGGTGCGGGCGAGTTCGTAGGCGATGTCGGTGCCCGAATGCGAGGCGCCCACCACCAGGACCGGACCGCCGGTGAGCTGGTCCGGACCGCGGTACCGGCTCGAATGCAGCTGGGTGATCGCGGGATCCAGGTCGGTGGCGAACTCCGGGATCCGGGGCGCGCGGCCGAAGGTCCCCGTCGCGACGACGACATTGTCGCAGCCGATGACGTCGGCGCCGATGTGCGCCAGGTAACCGCCGCCCGGGCGCGCGGTCAGCCGGTCGACGCCGGTCTTCATCCGGACCGGCAGGTCCCAGTGCACGGCGTATTGCTCGAGGTAGGCGGCGACATCGTCCTTGCCGGGAAAACTCCACGGGTCCGCCGCCGGGAACGGCAGGCCGGGCAGCCCGTCGTACTTGGCCGGGGTGTAGAGCCGCAGCGAGTCGTAATGCCTGCGCCAGTTGTCGCCGAGGCGATCGCCCCGGTCGACGATCAGGAACGGCCGACCGGCCCGCCGCAACGCACTGCCCGTCGACAACCCGGCCTGACCTGCGCCGATAATGAGTGTCTCGATGTGTTGTGTAGTCATGATCCCGACGCTAGGTGCCCGCCGGGCACCGACACATCGGGCGGATCACCCATCCGCGAGAACGCGGTGTGGGTGATTCACGACCGGACGCTCCGTGCCGAAGTCACCGGTCAGACAGCGACGGCGACCTCGCGTTCGGCGGTCAGGGCGGCGACGCGGGCGCGGGCGGATTCGAGGGAGTGGCGTAGGCGTTCGCCGCCGAATTCGTCGTTGCCCGTGTAGACGAATTCGACGTCGTCGATGCCGATGAATCCCAGCGCTGTGCGCAGGTAGGGCTCCACGTGGTTCATGTGGGCCAGTGGGCCGCCCGGCTCGTAGCCGGCGTCACCGGTGCCGACGATGACGAACGCGCGCTTGCCCGCGGTGAGCGGGGTGTACGGTGCTGCGGCCGTGGGGTCGAAGGCGAAGGTGCGGCCGACGCGGACGATATTGTCGAGGTAGGCCTTGAGCATCGCCGGGATGCCGAAGTTGTACATGGGGACGCCCAGGACCAGCACATCGGTGGCGAGCAGCTCGTCCACCAGCGCGTCGCTGTCGGCCAGTGCCGCGCGCATGGCGGGGGTGCGCTGGTCGGGGGTGGTGAAGGCGGCGGCGATCCAGTCCTCGGTGAGGTGCGGGGGCGGCTGGTGGCCGAGGTCGCGGTGGATCACCGTGTCGCCGGGCCTGGCATCGCGCCACTGGTCGACGAACTCCCCGACGAGCGTGCGGGTGTGTGAGCGCGACTCGCGCGGGCTGGCATCGAGCTGCAGTAGCTGGGCCATCTCGGAACTCCTGTCAGGTCTGGATCGGCGTGTGCCACCGAGCCTGCCCGTCCGGGAATTTCCGCGTAAGAACGCACATTTCTGTTACCCGGTACCCTTTTCCATACCTTTGCCGGTGAGACGAGGACGCGCATGGCCACACGTAAGCAAGATCTCGATTTCGACTGTCCGGTGGAGGTCACCCTCGATGTCCTCGGCGGCAAGTGGAAGGGCATGATCATCTACCTGTTGAGCGAGGGCACGGCGCGGTTCAACGAGATGCGCCGCGCCATACCGCAGGTGACCCAGCGCATGCTCACCGCGCAACTGCGTGAACTCGAGCGCGACGGCGTGCTCACCCGCACCGTTTTCCCCGAGGTCCCGCCCCGCGTCGAATACGAGCTGACCAGCTTCGGCCGCGACCTGATCCCGATCATCTCGCTGATGGAAACCTGGGGCGAGCGGTACCGAAACCAGCTCCGCCACACCGGCTGACCCGCAGGCCCGGGTGTGGTGGCCGGCCGACGGACCCGTCGACGGCACGCGATGCCATGTGCCGGAATCGAATCCAGTGGGCACAATCGGTGGTCCAGCACAGCCGACCGGAAGGACAATCATGACCATCCTGGTGACCGGAGCCACCGCCAATATCGGCCGCAAGATCGTCGACCACCTGGTCGCGGCCGGTAGGACCGATATCCGCGCACTCACGACCGACCCCGAGCGGGCGGCGCTGCCGGCCGGTGTCGAGGCGTTCCGGGGGTATGTGCGGCGACCGGAGAGCCTGGCTGGGGCGTTCGACGGCGTCGATCGGTTGTATCTGGCACCCTCGGCCGACACTGTCACCGAGGTGCTGGCCCTGGCCCGTGCGGCGGGCGTGCGGCACGTGGTGGATCTGTCGGGTGAACCGGAGAGCTGGTGGGGCACGGTGTGCACGGCGGTGGAGAACAGCGGGATGTCCTGGACCCATCTCTGGCCGGCGGACTTCATGGAGAACACCATCACGTGGTCGCACCAGATCCGCGCGACCGGCGTCGTCCACGAACCGTTTCCCGATGCGGCGACCGCACCGATCGCCATGGACGACATCGCCGCCGTCGCCACCACCGCCCTGCTGTCGGACAGCACCGGCAACCGCGCCTACCCCCTGTCCGGCCCGGAGGTCCTCACCCGCACCGACCTGCTCGACCGCATCGCCACCGCCCTCGGCCGCGAACTCACCTTCGCGAAATCCTCCCGCGAGGAGACCATCGCCGCCCTCGCCCCCACCATGGGCGACCAGGCCACCTGGTATGTCGACAATGTCCTCACCGCCTACACCCCCGACCCCACCACCCTCCCGCTCACCAGCGTCTTCGACATCACCGGCCGCCCGGCAACGACCTTCGCCACCTGGGCTACCACCAACACTGCACCCTTCACCAGCCTGGACAGTTGATCACCAGGCTCTGGTGGCGGTGGCCTCTCGGCCGATGTGCACCGTAGAAGCCTGGTGATCAACTGTCCGACTACGTGGCGGTCACGTTTCGCTGGAGGGTGAGGTGGACGACGGCGTCTTCGCGGGCTTCGAGGCGGTGGGGGTCACCCGCGGCGAGGTAGATGGTGGTACCCGGTGCCAGGCGATGCGACTCGGTGGCGGCGCCGGAGGTGACGTCGAGGTCGATGATCCCGGCGACGCAGCTGATCAGGATCGGGCCGGGTGCGCGGTGCTCGTCGAGTATCTGGCCCTGCCGGAAACTGAGGCGTACCAAGGTGATTCCCGGTCCGGCCAGCAGCCGCTGGATGTTCGGCAGGTCGCCGTCCTTGGGCTGCCAGGTGGTGGTGTCGGTGACGAGGGTGGTCATGCGTTCGGCTTCCTGGCGATGACGGCGATGGCGGTCAGCGCCCGCTTGTGGGTGGTGAAGGTGGCGCGCATGGCGAGCACGCGCTGCCGGGCCGGCTTGTCGCGCAGCACGTTCCGGATGATCCGGGCGGTACCGCGCAGCCCTTCGTCGGCGAGCACGCGCCGCGGTTGCAGCAGCGCCATCGGCGCGAAATCGACTGTCTCGACGACGAATCCGCCCGCAGTGAGCAGTGCGGTCCACTCCGCGCGGGTGAGCGGCCTGGCATTGACCTTGATCGAGCGGGCCAGCGCCTTGCGGATCTCGGTTTTGACGGCGTCGTCGAGATCGTCGGGTTGCAGGGCGAGTTCGTGGATGGCGTAGCGCCCGCCCGGGCGCAGCACCCGGAACGCCTCGGCGATGATGTCGGCCTTGTGCGCGTCGGTCTGCATGGTGAGCATGGCCTCGCCGACGACCGCGTCGGCCGATTCGGCCGCCAGGCCGGTGGCGGCGGCGTCACCGGTGGTGATGGTGCCCGCGGATCCGACGACCTCGGCGCTGAGCGTGGCGGCGGCGGAGTCGGCCTCGACACCGCGGTAGCCGGCCGGGTCGCGGCGCAGGATGGCGGCGGCGGTGTGGCCGAGGCCGGGGGCGAGTTCGACCACGTCGGCACCGGTCAGATCGGCCGCGTCGAGCATGCGTTCGGTGAGCTCGATCCCGCCCGGTCGCAGCACGCGTTTGCCCAGGCGGGCGAGCAGCCAGTGCCCTGGAATGTGCGCGGAATCGCGGTGGTCGAAGGGCAGCGGTGTGGTCATGGTGGGTTCCTGTCGGTTCGGCCGCGCGCGGCGGCGGTCCTACAATCGAGGGAGAAGTCGCCGGTCACGGCGTGAGAGGAGCGCCGATGGTCAGCACACCCCGGCAGCGCGACAGGGTGCTCGCGCTGGTGCGTGATTCGCTGGAGCCGCTGGACGCGCCGGTCGTCGCGCAGTCGCTGGGCATCCACATCACCACGGCGCGGTTCCACCTGAACGCGCTGATCGACGCGGGTCTGGTGGAGGGCACCTGGCTGCCGTCGGAGACGGTGGGCCGCCCGCGCAAGGGGTACGTGGCGGTCGGCGCCGATCCCGCCGCGCCCGTGCTGGACGCGCTGCTGGCCCAGCTCGGCGACACCGCCGCCGCACGACGCGCGAAAGCCGCTGCGGCCGGGCGGATGTGGGCCGACAGCCTGACCGATATCGGCGAGACTCCCGCCGAGCTGCCGGATCCGGTGACCGTCGTGACCACGACGCTGACCCGGCTCGGTTTCCAGGTGTCCTCGGCGGTGTCGAGTTTCGGTACGCACGAGATCCAGCTGTGCAACTGCCCGCTGCGCCGCATCGCGCGCAATGCGCCCGAGATCGTGATCGGCATCCAGCAGGGCATGATCGAGCGCATTCTCGAACGGCATTCGCCCACGCTCGCAACACAATTCGATGTCGATGTGCGGCCCGAGGCAGGTGGGGACTGCGGTGTCACCCTGCGGCTGACCACCCGATCGGCACGGACCGCGCCGATCGCGGGCTGAGTTCCGCACCGGCATCCGATCGCCTCCTTCCGCGCTGCACCACCGACGGACAGGGTTGCCCGCAGCCTTGGTTAGATCTTATTTAAATGAACCTTGACCGACGCCATAAGGCTAGGCTAACTTACTGCCATCAACTGGCATTTTGCCAGGAATCCGGAGTGTAACTCCGATCACCCGAAGGGTTGAATAAATGATGAGCAGCATCCTGCGGGCGGCGTCGGCCCTTACCGTCGCCATCGCGGCCGTCCTGCTGTCGGCGCCCGCGTCGGCCGATCCGGGCAGCTTCCGCATCACCAGCGAGGTGCCCACCCTGGCCGAACTGAACGAGCAGGTGCGCTTCCTGGTGGAGACACCGGCCGCCGACGAGGCCAAGGCCGCGAATCTGGAGGGCGGCATGAACGCGGTCATCGTGCCGCGCACCGTCTACAACCTCGGCCTGTTCCGCGCGCCGCAGGGCTGGAACGAGGTGACCGGCCCGGAAACCCATCAGGGCGATGTGCACACCGCGATCCTGCACAGCAGCTCCGCCGGCCGCCCGAGCATCACCATGCGGGTGACCTGGAAGCGTATCGACGGCACCTGGAAACTGGCCAACGAATCACTGTGCGCCGGTGTGAAAACCGTCGGCCTGCCGATTCCCTGCGACTTCTGACCCGACCCGATGATCGACATCCGCGACCTCACCGTGCGTTTCGCGGACACCACGGTGCTCGACATCCCCGCACTGACCGTCCCCGACGCGGCGGTGACCTATCTGCTCGGCCTCAACGGCACCGGCAAATCCACCCTGCTGCGCTGCGTCTGCGGGATCATCGGCCCCGCCACCGGCACGATCCAGGTCGACGGCGTGCCGGTGCGGGCCGGTCGCGCCACTCCCGCCGGGCTCGGCATGCACCTGGACTACCGAGCGTTCGATCCTCGCCACACCGCCCGCCGTCATCTGCGCTGGATCACTCGCTCGTGCGGGCTGCCCGCCGGGCGCGTCGCCGAGGTGCTGGACGCCACCGGACTCGCCGACGTCGCCGACCAGAGGCTGGCCCAGTTCTCCCTCGGCATGCTCCAGCGCGTCGGCATCGCCGCGGCACTGCTGTCGCGACCACGCACGGTGCTGCTCGACGAACCGCTCAACGGTCTCGATATCGCGGGCATCCACTGGATGCGCGGGCTGCTGCGCGAACTCGCCGACGCGGGCAGTTGCGTGTTGGTCACCTCGCATCTGCTCGACGAGGCCGAGCGCAATGCCGATCGCGTCGTCGTACTCGGCGCGGGCCGGGTGCTGGCCGACGCGCCCCTGCCGGAGTTCGTGCCCGCCGGCGACCGGCTCGAAGACGCCTACCTGCGGATCACCGGCGCCGCCGCATGAGCGCCGTGGGCCGCGCCCTCGCCGCGGAGTGGACCCGCACCGGCGGCCGCAGCTTCCTCTGGCTGATCGCCGTGCCGCTGACCCTGGCGCTGCCGCTGCTGATCACCTTCGGCATCGCGACCGTCGCCGAACGATTCGCCGCCATCCCCGGCCAGCTCCAGGTAACCTCGGTCAGCACCACGAACTCGGTCTACTGGGTGATCACCTTCGCGACCGGCATCATGATGGTGACCGCGGCCTACGCCCACGCGAGCCAGTCCCGCGGAAACCTGCGCGACCTCAACGCTTTCCTGTTCCCCCGGCTGTGGACCGCGGCCCTGGCGCGCTGGCTGTTCTACGGCGCTGTCGCCGCGGTGTCGACGGTAGTGCTGCTCGTGGTGGTGCTGACCGCGCTCCCTGCCCTGTTCCCCCTGGTCTACGGCGAGGTGTCGATCGGCGATCCGGCCGGCGTGCGCTTCCTGTGGACGGTCCCGCTCTACGCGTTCGCCGCCTGCGGCATCGGTATCGCGGCCGGTTCGCTGATCCGCACCCCGCCCGCGGCGATCGCGGTCCTGCTGTTCTGGGTCTATGTGGCCGAGAACTCGATCAGCCTGTTCCCTGACGGCTACACCTTGCAGGCTTTCGCGCCGTTCCTCAACGCGGTCGCCGCCACCGGCCAGGAACTGGCCTTCCTCCCCCGCTTCGGCCGCGACGGCTCCCTGGCGTATTTCCTCGCCGTCGCCGTCGCCCTGTTCGTGGTCTCGCAACTGGCGGCCCAGTGGCGCCGGCGCGGTGGACCGCGGTTGTGCGGCCGAGAGGTCAGCCGACGTCGCGGCGCAACCAGGTGACTTCCGCGCCGGTGCTGTCGGTGCCCTGGCGGAAGGCCTCGAGGTCGTCGTCCCAGGCGGTGCCGAGGGCGCGGTCGATCTCGGCGGACAGGTCGTAGGTGCCGTGGGCGCCGAGTTCGCCCGCGGCTTGCAGCAGTGCGCGTAATCGCATCTCGCCCAGCATCACGTCGCCGTTGGCGCCGGTGGAGCCGTGCCACAGACCGAGCGCGGGGACGAAACTGTAGCGCTCGCCGTCGACGCCGTCGCTGGGGTCCTCGGTGACTTCGAAACGCAGTACCGGCCAGGCGCGCAATGATTGGGCAATCCGGGCCGCGGTGCCGACCGGGCCGATCCAATCGCTGGTGGCCCGCAGTTGTCCGTCGGCGGGTTGCGCGGTCCAGCGCAATTTCGCCGGCGACGAGAGCGCCGTCGACAGTGCCCATTCGACGTGCGGGCACAACGCGGCGGGCGATGAGTGGACATAGACCACACCCGCCGTCGCGTCAGCGAACTGACTCGATGCGCGCACTACCAACACCTCCAGCCTCGACAAGGAGCGTCTTCCCCAACGACCCGTCGCGGACTGGCGTGGCCCGAGTGTACTGAAGTGTTCGGTGTTGCGCGTGTTACTTCACAGCGTGTTATGTGTCTCTGCGATTACGGAATCGCTGAATTTCGGCCACGCTGTTCTGGCCCAGTCCCCGAAATTCTCGTCGCTCAGCGCGATCGTCGCCACCGCGATTTCCGGGTCGACCCAGAGGAAGGTGCCGGACTGCCCGAAGTGCCCGTAGGTGCGTCCGGAATTGCCGGATCCGGTCCAATGCGGGGCTTTTCCATCGCGGATTTCGAATCCCAATCCCCAGTCGTTGGGTCGCTGGGAGCCGAAACCGGGGAGGATGCCGTCGCGGCCGGGGAATTGCACCGAGGTGGCTTCGGTGAATGTTTGCTGAGATATCAATTCGGGTGTCAGCAACTCGGCGGCGAACAAGGTCAGGTCACGAACCGACGCCTTACCCGCATGGCCGGCGGAACCTTCGAGGACCGCGGTCGTCATACCGAGTGGCTCGAATACCGCCTCGTGCAGATAGCGCGGGAATTCGATCCCGGTCTCGGCGGTGAGGAAATCGGCGAGCAGTTCGAAGCCGGCACTGGAGTAGATGCGGCGCGTACCGGGCGCGGCGATCACCTCGGGGGTGGCGAAAGCGACACCGGAGGTGTGGGCGAGCAGATGGCGCACCGTCGCGCCGGGCGGGCCCGCGGGCTGATCGAGTTCGATCGCGCCCTCTTCGATCGCGACCAGGACGCCGTAGGCGACCAGCGGTTTGGTGACCGAGGCCAGCCGGTAGACCCGGTCGATGTCACCGGTGGCCGAGATTCCACTCGCGGTGCACACCGCCGCGGCGGCATGACGCACCGGCCAGTGCTTGACCTGCTCCAAGGAACGCATATCCGGCAGCGTACGAGACGCGGCTACGATCGGGTCATCATGAGTCCCGCTCCATCGATCCACGGCGACGTGGCGGCCGGTTTCGGCCCCGTCGCCGACGCGTTCCGCCGCAACTTCACCACCCACGGCGAGATCGGCGCCGCCGTCGCCGTCTACGCCGGTGACCGGCCGCTGGTCGATCTGTGGGCCGGCCATCGCGATCGCGCGCGCGAGGTGGCCTGGGAACGCGACACCATCGTGCCGGTGTTCTCCTCCTCGAAGGGGATGTCGGCGTTCACCCTCGCGGTGGCGGTCTCGCGCGGGCTGCTCGGCTACGCGGCGCCGGTGGCGAAGTACTGGCCGGAGTTCGGCGCGCACGGCAAGGAACGGATCACCGTCCGGCAGCTGATCGATCATCAGGCCGGGCTGTCCGGGCTGGACCGGATCGTGAAACTGGGCGAACTCGCCGACCGGGATGCGCTCGGCGAACTTCTCGCCGCGCAGAAACCCGCCTGGCGGCCGGGCACCCGGCACGGTTATCACGCCCTCACCCTCGGGCTGTATCAGAGCGAGCTGCTGCGCCGGGTCGATCCGGCGGGCCGCAGCCTGGGCCGGTTCTTCGCCGAGGAGATCGCGAGCGCGGTCGATGCCGATCTGTTCATCGGCCTGCCCGCGTCCGAGCCGATGGAGCGCGTCGCCCAGCTCTCGGCCACCAAGGGTCTCGACATCCTGCGCTACGAGCTCGCCGACATCCCGCTGCGGATCGGCGCCGAGGTCTACGCCAAGCGCGGGTATTCCTATGCCGCGCTGACCAATCCGCGCCCCGGCGCACCCGCCCGGGCCGCGCGCCGGGAATTCCTCGAGGTCGAATGGCCGGGGATGAACGGCGTCGGCAATGCCAGGGCGCTCGCCCGCGTGTACGGCGCGGCGGCGGGACGCACCGGCGCGCTGCCCATCGGCGAGGAGGTACTCGATCTCCTCGCGGCCGCCGACACCGCCGACGAGGTACCCGCCGACGACCTGGTCCTGCACACCAAGAGCCGCTACCACCTCGGCTTCCGCAAATCGCGCGGCAGCTTCCGGTTCGGCTCGGACAAGCGCGCCTACGGCACCACCGGCCTGGGTGGCTCCTTCGGATTCGCCGACCCGGCAACGGGATTGGGCTTCGGCTACAGCATGAACCGGCTCGGCATGGCCATCCTCGACGACGTCCGCAGCCGCAACCTGCGCGAGGCCGTCATGCGGTGCGCCGCGGGATAGAACGAACGGTGCCCGCGCCCCGAACCTGTCGGGACGCGGGCAGCTGGTCGTCGTCGCGGACGGCAATGCCGCAAGCGGGGTGCAAGCCACAAGCGTGGTGCAGTGCCGCCGTCAGCGGGTCGATCCCGCCGTCAGCGGACCAGTTCCGCCCGCTGCGGGTCAGTGGCCGGTGACGCCGGTGATCTCGTTCGGTGTGGCGGCGAGAGTCGCGGTGGCCGTGACCTTTCCGTCGGTCAGGTCGACGCGGTGGACCTGCTTGGCGGCCGGGTCGCTGACGTAGGCGATGCCGTCGCGCACGAACAGCGCCGGGCGCGGCGACTGCCAGTCGAGGGGCTCGGACCAGGTGTCGAGGACCGGGATGGTGCGGGTGACGGTGCCCGCGACCGGGTCGATGACGTGGATCTTGCCGTCGGTGCCGAGCACCAGCGCCTCGCCCTGCGGGCCACGGCCCAGCGAGCGGAAGGTGTAGCTGGTGCCGATGTCGACCAGGCGCAGCGTGCCGTCGGTGGTGTTCACCAGCGAAATCCGCTGTGGGCGTTCGAGTTCGGCGTCCTTGTCCTGTTTGTAGTCGCCGAGCACGATGGGCGAGACCTCGCTGCCTGCCATATTGCCGATGCGGCCGTACGGCGTCGGGCTGGCGACCTTGGTGATCTTCCCGTCGCGATAGACCACCGCGCCGGTCTGGCAGCCGACCACCACCGCCTCACCCTGCGCGGTGGCCTCGCCGTGCACGCCGGGGCAGTCCTCGTTGCGGGCGAGTTCCTTGCGGGCGCCGTCGAGGGCGACGATACCGACCCGCTTGTCCTCGGTGCCGAGGGTGAGCACCAGGTCGCCGTCGCTCAGCTCGATCGCGACACCGTGGTGCGGGGTGGCGGCCTGGTACACCTCGGTCGCCGGCTTGTCCTCGCCGAGCGCGGCGGTGTCGACGATGGTGACCTCGCCGGAACCGTCGGCGAACAGCACGGTCTTGCCCGCGTGCCGCACGACGTGGCCGGGCTTGCTCGCGGGGAACTCCGTGCCGGTGAAGGCGGCATCGTAGGCGTCGAAGACGCGGAAGCCGTCCTTGGTGGAGACCATCAGGTGCTCGTCGTCGCCGGCGGGGTTGAGCCGGTTGAAGCCGGGGAGATCCACCTGGCCACGCTGGGCGAGGGTGGCGCCGTCGAGGACGTAGATGCCGCCGTCATAGGTGAGCGCGATGGGTTCGGCGCCCGGTGTGCGCGCGTGGTCGGCACCGGGATCGTCTGTGCCACAAGCGCTCAGCGCGATCACCGAGGCGAGGACCCCGGACATGGTCACCAGCGTGGTGGTCCGTGACCGAATCTGCATGTGCTGCTCCATTTCTCCTGCGTGTACTACGTGGTGGCGGTCAGCCCGCCGACGATGGCTTCGGTGTTGGTGCGCGCCATCTCGAGATAGGTGGCCGCGCCGCCGCCGGGTGCGCTCAGCGATTCGGTGTGCAGGGCGATCACCCGTACCCGCAGCCCGGTGTGTTCGGCGAGCACGCGCGCGAGCCGGTCGGGCTGGGCGGAGTCGGCGAAGATCGCCGGGACGCCCGCGGTTCTGATCGCTGTGGCGAGCGAGTCGAGGTCGGCGGCGCTCGGCGAGGCGAGCGTGGTGCCGCTGGGGATCACAGCGCCGATCACCTGGAAGCCGAAACGCTGGGCGAGATAGCCGAAGACGTGATGGTCGGTGACCAGCTGTTTGCGTTCGGGGGCGATGGTGGCGAACCGGTCGGCCATCCACCGGTCGAGCTGGTCCAGTTCGGCGAGGTAGCGGTCGGTGTTGGCGCGCACCGCCGCGCTGTCGACGCCGTCGACCCGCGCGAGCACTTCGGCGCTGATCGCCTCGACCGCCTTGCGCACCCGCTGCGGGTCGGTCCAGAAGTGCGGGTCGGGTGTGCCTGCCGAATCGTCGGAGGTGTAGTCGATCGGGTCGACCCCCTCGGCCACCGCCAGCGTCGGAACTCCCGCTGCCGCAGCGGCTTCCACATGCTTGGCGATACCCTCTTCGAGACCCAGACCGTTGTGCACGACCAGCGCCGACCGCTCGATCTCGGCGGCCTGACGGGCCGAGATGGCGAAGGAATGCGGATCGGCCCCGGTTTGCATGAGCACCGTCACCGGCACCGCGTCACCGACCACGGCCTTGGTGAGATCCCCGAGGATATTGGTCGTCACGATGATCCCGGACCGATCGGCGTCAGCCGAACAGCCACCCACCAGCACCACCGCCACCGCAGTGACCACCGCCACCGCGACACTCCGCACCCACCGCGAACCCCGACCACCCGCCACCGCACCCCCACGGCGGGCCACTGCCACGCCTCCCGACCTGGGCATCGCAGGCTCAGGTCGCCCAGCTGCCGTCTCGCCACGCCACGCGGGCACCGCCTCGTGACAGCGTGTGACCGTTGCTTCGTCGTGGTGGGAGGTGAGGGATTCGTTCATCATCAGAGCCCGGTTTCCACGAGTAGCGACGGCGCGATGTCCAGGCGGAAGGTGCGCGCGACGCGGAGGTTGTCGTTGTAGGCGATCTCGTGGACGGCTCGTCCGCGAATGTCGTTGAGGTAGGCGCGTTCCGGGTCGACGCGGATGACCGGTGATCCTTCGACGGGGCCGTCGAGCAGGGCGGCCCGCGCGGTCTCGGCACCGGTTTGCGGATCGAATCCGTGCAGGACGCCGTCGCGGGTGAGCACCAGCAGGGCGGCGCCCTCGCCGGCGGTGTTGACCGCTATGGCGTCGGCGACCGGGGTTCGCGTCCAGGTCTTCTTCCGGATGTCCAGGGTCCACACACCGTCGCGCCCGGCGAGCGCGGTCAGCGTGGTGCTGCCGGGGCGGTGGGTGAACGCCGTCGCCCGATCGGCCGTCGGGCCCGGATACGGGATCTTCTCGGCGATGAACGCGCCGTCACGCTGCGCCACCACGAGCGCACCGTCCGCGCACCCGAACACCACCCCGCGCCGCGTCATCGCCTGCCCCTGCGGCTGCGCGCACGTCTCGGCCTGCACCTCCCCGGCACCGCCGTCGCGCCCGCGCACCTCGACCCGCCCGCTCGCCTCGGCGACAACGATCCGCTCCGCGTACGGCACCGCGATCCCGTCGACCCGCCGCGGCTCCGGCACCGTCCCGGCGTCCAGCGCGGCCCGATCGAGCACGAGCGTCCGCCCATCCGCCGAAACCACCGTCACCACCGCCGGATCCCCGTACGCCCCGACCACCGCCCCCCGCTCGACAGTGCCCAGCGCGCGGATCGGTGCGCTGTAGTAGTGCTTGTGGTCGCTGTGGTCGACGGTCCACGCACCGCCGTCGACGACGCCGATCCGGTCGCCGGAACCCAGGTAGGCGAATCGTCCGTCGGTGGCTATCGACGAGGCCGCCGGAAGTGGTTGCGCTGGAGCACTTTCCACCGTGGTGACCTGTTCGGTCAGCAGGTCGAGTACGCGTACGGCGCCGGTCGTGTCCGCCAGGATCAGCCGGGTCTGGACTTCGCTCATCTCCTCGGCGCCCGCGACGAAGCCGTGCGGTGTCTCCGGTGCGGCCGGGGGCTCCGCCGCCCCGCAGCCGACCAGCGGTAGCGCGGCCAGCGCGGCGACCGAGGCGGCGCCGGCCCGGCCGAACCGGGCGCGCACCGCCGACGCGATCGCCGACAGGAAGAATGTCGCGACCGCCACCGCCGCGATGGTCGCGCCGGCCGCCGTACCCGCGTGCCACGAAATGAGCAGTCCGGCAACGGTACTCAGCCCACCGATCAGCGCCGCCAGGCCCATGATCACCGGAATCCGGTCCGACCAGTACAGCGCGGCGGCCGGCGGCGCGATGAGCAGGCCGAAGACCAGCAGCGTCCCGACGACGTGGAACGAGGCCACGATCGCCACCGTCACCAGGCCGATCAGCGCCGCGTCGGCCAGCTTCGGGCGCAGGCCGAGGGTGTGCGCCTTGCGCGGATCGAAGGTCAGCGCGACGAAGGCGCGGTGCCCGAGCACGGTCACCGCGAGCGCGATCAGCACCGCGATCCCGAGGTAGCCGAGATCGCGCGAGCGCACGGCCAGGACGTCACCGAAGAGGAATCCGGTCAGATCCACCGCGAACGACTGCGACCGCGACACGATGATCACACCCACCGCCAGCATCCCCACGAACAGCAGCCCGATCGCGGTGTCGGCCGCGAACCGGGTGTTGCGGTTGAGCGCCGACACCCCGAACGCCATGGCCGCGCAGCTGATCGCCGCGCCGACGATCAGGTTCCCGCCGAGCAGCGCCGCCACCGCGACCCCGGGCAGCATGCCGTGCGCCATCGCGTCGCCGAGAAATGCCATGCCGCGCACCACCACCCAGGTTCCGGCGAGGGCGCACACGCACGATACGAGCAGCCCACCCCACAGCGCTCGCTGTACGAAAGCCACCTCGAACGGGGCGATCAGCCAATCCATAGCGCGGAACGATATACTGAAAACGATTATCGTTTCAATTGAGGTGAGATGCAACACACAGCGATCAGAATCGACCGGCTGACGGCGGGCTATGCCGAGAACACCGTGCTGCACGAGCTGTCGGCGACGGTTCCGCGCGGGCGGATCACCGCGATCGTCGGCCCCAACGGCTCGGGGAAATCGACCCTGCTCGGCGTCCTCGCCGGGACCGTGGCGGCCAGGTCGGGCACGGTCGAGCGCACCACCACGCGCCGACCGGCGATCGTGGTGCAGCACACCGCGATTCCGTCGACCCTGCCGATCACCGTGCGGGACGCGGTGGCGATGGGACGGTGGGCGCATCGGGGTCCGTGGCGGCGGCTCACGCGCGCGGACCGGGCGCTCGCGCAGCGCTGCCTGGAACGCATGGATCTGACCGAGCTGGCGACCCGGCGGCTCGACTCCCTCTCGGGCGGTCAACGGCAACGGACGCTGCTCGCCCAGGCGCTGGCCCAGGAATCGGATCTGCTGCTGCTCGACGAACCGGCGACCGGACTGGACACGGCCTCACAGGCGAGGATCTCGGAGGTGCTCGACGAGGTCGCCGCGACCGGCGTCACCATCGTGGCGGCCACCCACGACCGCGTGGAGGCGGGCCGCGCGGCACACTGCCTGCTCCTGCGCGACGGCCGGGCGGTCGCCGCGGGTCTGCCGGAAGACGTCCTGGTCAGCGCCTAGAATCGGCGGTACTCACGCCCGCGCAAGCCGAGGAGATGTGACGATGGCAGCCAAACCCGAATCGGTCGAGGCCTATCTCGCCGGGCAACCGGAGCAGGCGCGCGCCGTACTCGAACAGATCCGCGAGACGATCCATCGCGCGGTGCCCGGATCGGGCGAGACGATCAGCTACGCAATGCCAACCGCCACGGTGGACGGCCGGGGCTTCATCACCTTCGCGGGCTGGAAGGCGCATGTGAGCCTGTACCCGATCCCCGACGGGGACGAAGCGCTCGGGCATGCGCTGGCCCCGTACATCTCGGGGCGGGGAACACTGAAATTCCCGCTCGGCGAACCGATTCCGTACGACCTGATCGGGCAGGTCGCGGTCCGGCTCGCCGAGCGGGCACAGGGTCGCTGACTTACCAGTCGGCTTCGGTGTAGCGGATGATGCCGCGGATGTTCTTGCCGTCGAGCATGTCCTGGTAGCCCTGGTTGATCTCCTCCAGCGAGTAGCTGCGGGTGACCATGTCGTCCAGGTTGAGCTGGCCCGCCTTGTAGAGCGAGAGCAGGCGCGGCGCGTCCTGGCGGGCGTTGCCGCCACCGAAGATGCAGCCCTTGACCGTCTTCTGCAGCATCGACAGCAGGAAGCTGTTCATCTTCACGTCGCCGGAGTCCATGCGGCCCATCGAGGTGACGACCAGGGTGCCCGCCTTGGCGGTGAGGATCAGGCCCTCTTCGACGTAGTCGCCGTGCATCTCGCCCATGGTGAGGATGACCTTCTCGGCCATCCGGCCCTCGGTCGCGTCCATCAGCGGCATGATCGCGGCGGCCATGCTCTCGTAGGTGTGGGTGGCGCCGAACTTCTGCGCCTGCTCCCGCTTCCACGGATTCGGGTCGATGGCGACGACCTTCGACGCGCCGGAGAGCACCGCGCCCTGCAGCGCGCTCATGCCGACGCCGCCGATACCGGCGATCACCACGGTCTCACCCGGCTGCACCTCGGCGACGTGGGTCGAGGAGCCGAAACCGGTCGGCACGCCACAGCCGACGAGGCACGCGACCTCGAAGGGGATGGTCGGGTCGATCTTCACGACCGAGGTGTGGTGCACGGTCATGTAGGGCGCGAAGGTGCCGAGCAGGCACATCGGGATGACGTTCTCGCCGCGCGCCTGGATGCGGTAGGTGCCGTCGGAGATCGCCTGGCCCATCAGCAGGCCGGCGCCCAGGTCGCACAGGGCCATGTGCCCGGCCACGCACGCGGGGCAGCGGCCGCAGGCCGGGATGAACGAGAGGATGACGTGGTCGCCCACCGCCAGGTCGCTCGGACAGTTCGGGCCCAGCTTGGTGATGACACCCGCGCCCTCGTGCCCACCCATCACGGGGTAGCCCGGCATCGGCGTCGCGCCGGTGACGATGTGATGGTCGGAGTGGCACATGCCCGCCGTTTCCATCCGGATCTGCACTTCACCGGCGACGGGGTCGCCGACCTCGATCTCCTCCACCGACCACGGCTGGTCGGTGCCCCACAGGATCGCGCCCTTCGTCTTCATGTTCCGCCTCGACCTCTCGCCAAGCTGATGCCTCGTAGTGACTGCACTCACCCTAACGAAGTTTCGGCCAAATCTGTAACACGTTCTAGAAAGAATTCGGATTTTCTCTATCCGCGCACGTCGTGGACGTGATGCTCGAGGTCGTGGAGGAAGTACCGGGCCAGCGAGGTCACCGTGAACTGCGCGCCGTCGCTGCGTGCGCCCCGCCGGTCGAGGTGCTCGGCGGGCACCGCGGCGAAGGCGGCGCCGACCCGGTCGGCGGCGACCGACAGTTCCTGGGCGACCCGTGCCGGGTCCTGTTCACCGTAGCGTTCGGCGACCGCCGTCGCGTCCTGATCCCAGTTCTCGAACCGCGGAATCCCGGGGCCGTCGGCGGCCAGGATCACGCCGAGCCGGGTGACGAAGATCCGGCAGACATCACGCACGTGGGCGCCGTATTCGAGCGCCGACCAGGTGGCGTCGTCGGGGCGCACGCGCACATCGTCGCGTTCGAGGGCAGCGCCGAGGCGGGCGGCACCGGCGAGGGCACGCTCGGGGACCGCCGCGTAGGCGACGGTCGCCGCGTCGAATCCGCACGCCGAGCAGGGGCGTTCGAGGACCCAGGTCCAGTCCTTGGTGTCGGGAACGATCATGCTGCCAGCCTAGGATGTCCGCATCTTGTGATCCATCAAGATTCTGCCAAGATGCGGCGAGATCCGGGCATCACTCGGCCAGCTGCCGCGCCTTCTCGAACAGTTCCAGGGTCACCGCGTGCAGGAAGTCACCGATCCGCACCGGCGCCTTGCCAGCGAACGCCCGCGCGTGCGTGCCCTCCAGCACGATGCCCAGCTTGAAGCAGGCCAGCACGGTGTACCAGGGCACCGCGCTCAGGTCGCGCTCGGAGAACTTCGCGTAGTGCTCGACCATCTCCGCGGTGGACGGCAGCCCGCCGAGGGTGCCGAGCTTGCCCATCATGGCGGCGGCGGTCATGCCCGGTTCGGGGCGGGTCGCCAGCTGCCAGCCGAGGTCGAGCAGCGGATCGCCGATGGTCGACATCTCCCAGTCGACCATGGCCGCCACCTGCGGGCTGTCGTAGTCGAACATCATGTTGGCCAGGTGACAGTCACCGTGCATGATGCCCGGCGTCCACTCGGTCGGGCGATGGCGCTCGAGCCAGTCGCCGATCCACTCCACGCCGGGAATCCGCGGGCCGGGATAGCCCTGGTTGGCGGAGTAGGAGTCGAGTTCGCGCAGCCAGCGCGGCACCTGCCGTTCGAGGAAGCCCTCGGGGTGTCCGTAGTCGGCCAGGCCGAGCGCCTGGTAGTCGAGCATGCCGAGACGGGCGATGGCCTCGACCGCGGACAGGCCCATCTGCCTGCGGATCTCGGGGTCACCGGCGTGCAGGGCGGGCATCTCGGTCTGCGGGTTGAAGCCGTCGATCGGCTCCATCAGATAGAACACCGCGCCGATCACCGTGTCGTCGTCGCAGGCGGCGATCACCCGCGGCGCGCGGATCTCGGTCTCGGCGAGCGCGCCGAGCAGACGCGATTCACGACCGATCACCTCATTGCTCTTGGCGCGCAGATGCTTGGGGCCGCGGCGCAGCACGTACTCGCGCCCGCCCCGGGTGAAGCGCAACATGATGTTCTGGGTGCCGCCGCCGAGCGCGGTGACCGCGCCGAAGGCGCCGCTGGGCAGGCCGCGTTCGTCCATCCATCGACCGATCGCCGCGAAATCGGCGATGCTCTGGTCGACGTCGACCGGTTGCGAAACAGACATGGCGATCATTGTGCCCGAGCAGGCCCGGCCGCGGGTCCGGCGTAGGGTTTCTGACACGATGCGCACGCTCTTGATCGACAACTACGACTCGTTCACCTACAACCTCTATCAGCTGATCAGCGAGGTCAACGGGAGCGAGCCGACCGTCGTGCGCAACGACGAGGCCGGCGATCCGGCCGCGCTGGCACTGGAGCGTTTCGACAATGTGGTGATCTCCCCCGGCCCCGGCCGTCCCGACCGGGTCCGCGATATGGGGATCTCGACGCAGGTGATCGCCGAGACCGAGTTGCCGCTGCTCGGCGTGTGTCTCGGGCACCAGGGCATCGTCGTCGGCGCGGGTGGGTCGGTCGGCCGGGCGCCGCGGGCCCGGCACGGCTACCTCGACCGGGTCGCGCACGACGATCTCGACCTGTTCGCCGGGCTACCGCAGGATTTCACGGTGGTGCGCTATCACTCGCTGGCCGCCCAGCGGATACCGGACGCACTCGAGGTGACCGCGTCGACCAGCGACGGCGTGATCATGGGTGTGCGGCACCGGGACCGGCCGCAGTGGGGTGTGCAGTTCCATCCGGAGTCGGTCTCGAGTGAATTCGGTGCGGCACTGCTGCGCAATTTCGCCGACCTGACCAAGGCGCGGACCCGGGTGGCCGCGCCGATCGTCGTCCAGGGTCCCGCGGCGGCCGCCGAACAACCCGCGCCCGAGCAGCGATTCCTGGTGCGGCAGCACATCATCGAACGGGCCGTCGACACCGAGGCGATCTTCCTGCGCCGCTACGCCGGCTCGTCGACCGCGTTCTGGCTCGACAGCGAGCACGTCGAACCCGGGCTGGACCGGTTCTCGTTCCTCGGCGATGCCGCAGGTCCGCACGCCGAGATCGTCGGGTACCGGGTCGGTGACGGCGCCGTCACCGTGACGGACGCCGCGGGCAGCCGCGCGGTCCCCGGGACCGTCCTGGACTATCTCGACGGCGAACTGCGGCGCAGGCACTGCGAGACCCCGCCGCTGCCCTTCGATTTCGCCGGTGGTTACGTCGGCTATCTCGGCTACGAGGTGAAGGCCGACTGTGGCGCGCGGGCCGCGCACCGCTCCCTGACTCCCGACGCGCAGTGGATCTTCGCCGACCGGCTGATCGTCGTCGATCACGAAGCCGGCCGCACCCACCTGCTCGCCCTGACCACCGGCGACACCGCCGGCGATGCCGAACAGTGGCTCGCCGAGACCGCTGCCGCGCTGGCCGACCTGCCGACCTGGGCCAATCCGGCGGATCTGCACGTGCCCGCCGATCCGGATGCCGTGCAGGCGGACCTGATCCGTGGCCGGGAGCGATATCTGGCCGACATCGCGGTCTGCCAGGAACGCCTGCACGCGGGCGAGTCCTACGAGATCTGCCTGACCGACGCGGTGGCCGTCGCCGCGAGTCCCGGCGACGGGCTCGCCCTGTATCGTCGGCTGCGCCGCTGCAATCCCGCGCCGTATGCCGCCTACCTGCGGTTCGACGGGCTCGATGTGGCGTGCTCGTCCCCCGAGCGCTTCCTCAAGATCGACCGGGACCGGGTGGTGGAGAGCAAACCGATCAAGGGCACCGCACCGCGCGGGCGCACCGTCGCCGAGGACGAACACCTGCGGCTGGCCCTGGCCGACGACCCCAAGACCCGCGCCGAGAACCTGATGATCGTGGACCTGTTGCGCAACGATCTGGGCCGCGTCTGCGAGGTCGGCTCGGTGCACGTGCCCGAGCTGATGGCCACCGAAACCTATTCCACGCTGCACCAATTGGTCTCCACCGTGCGCGGCACCCTGCGCCCCGGCGCGGGCGTGATCGACTGCCTGCGCGCCTGCTTCCCCGGCGGTTCGATGACCGGCGCCCCCAAGCTGCGCACCATGGAGATCCTCGACGAACTGGAAACCCAGGCGCGCGGTATCTATTCGGGCACCATCGGTTTCCTCGGCCTCGGCGGCACCGCGGACCTCAATATCGTCATCCGCACCGCCGTCCGCTGGGACGACGAGTGGCGCATCGGCGCGGGCGGCGCGATCGTCCTCGATTCCGACCCCGAGGACGAGTTCGCCGAAATGGTGCTCAAGGCCGCGGCCACCTTCCGGGCGTTGACGCCCGCGGACTGAGCCCGCACCCACCTGCCCGGATCGGCGTCCCGGCCCGTCAGCGACGCGACCGGGAACGTGGGGGCGGGTCCGGTTCCGGCGGTGAGTCCTCACCCCCACGCCCCGTGATCCGCCCGAGCAGCCCGACCCCCGGCAGCTTCGCCAGCGCCCCGAACAGGTCCTCCCCGAGCGAGATCATCGCCTCCAGCCGTGGCAGCAACCGGTCATAGGTCGAGAACACCGGGTCGGCCAGCGCCAACGTCCGATCCAGCCGGTCGATCGTGCTGTTGAGCCGATCCACCGCGATCGACAAGTTCTCGACCAGATCCGGCAACTGCGCGGCCAGCTGCGCCGAAGCAGGCGGCAACCGCACCGCCGCGTCGAACGCGTACCCCGCCGTCTGCTGCGCCGCATCGATAGCCTGCCCCGCCGCCGTCTGCGCCGCCCCCACCGCAGCCTGCGCCGCCGACAGCAGATCGGCCCCCGGCACCTTCCGCCCCTGCGCCTGCGGCACCGGCTCCCCACCGCGCCCCCGCTTCTTCGGGTTCGTCATCCCCCCACTGTGCCGCACCCACCCCACCCACGCCGCGAACCACTCCGAAGCCACAGGCGTCACTACCTAAGACCGCAGCCTCCCGCACTCCCGACCCCGCACATCGACGGGACCCAAGAGGGGCGCGAACCTCGAGCGCGCCAGCGCTCCAACAAACCCTGTCGGTGAGGCGTGGCATCATGCGGGGACCATGGAAATCCGTAAGGGCGCGCATGCGCCGGTGCCGACATCGCTTCTCGCCGTGGTTCTTTCATGGCGCTCGGCGCATGCTGTCGACGCGCATGCGCTGCTGGTCGGCGAGTCGGGGGTGGTGCGGGGTGATCGGGATTTCGTCTTCTTCAACGCACCGCGCCATGCGTCGCAGGCGGTGACGCTGGATCAGGAGCCTGCGCCGGGGACCGCGCGGTTGAGTGTGTCGTTGCCGCGGACCGAGGCGGAGGTGGCGCGGATCGTGGTGAGCGCGTCGCTGGACGAGGGCAGTTTCGATCAGCTGGCCGAGTTGACGTTGACCGTGCACGCCGCCGACGGTCCGGTCGTCGAGTATGTGCTGGACGGGATCGAGTGTGTGCAGGCCTTGATGTTCGGCGAGTTCTATCGCCGGGACGGGCAGTGGCGGTTCCGGGCGATCGGGCAGGGCTGGGCGGGTGGGTTGCGCGGGCTGGCGACCGAGTTCGGGGTGACGGTGGACGAGCCGTCGGCCGGTCGGCAGGTCCGCCCCCGAGAGGCAGAGCAGTCACGCGACCGGGTGGTTCCGGCTGGGATCGAGCCGGTGCACGCGGCCGAGCGGTCCGGTGCTGCCGGTGCGGACCGGCGCCCGGCCGCGTCGGCGCCGTCGGGCCGGGCGCCCGCGCTCACCCGCCGGGTCATCGATGTTCCGCCGCCACCGCCGCGTGATCCGGAGCTGGCCGATTGGCATCCCGATCCGGAGAGTCCGGGCCTGCTGCGCTGGTGGGACGGCGACGAGTGGACGACGACCACCCGGCCGCACTACGACGACCACCGCGTCCGCTGTGCGCGCTGTGGCCAGGTGCTGCGGCGCAAGCTGTTCGGTGGCGGGCACGGTCCGTGCAGGAGCTGCGCGGACGAGGTCGAGGAGTTCCTCACGCATTGGCGCACGCGGGCCCGGCGGGTGCTGGCCGGTCCCGGTACCGGGTCGCAGGAGTGGATCGAGGTCTGGGCGGCGTTGCGGTTCCAGCGCATCGATTCCGAGCGCGGGCGCACGGTGTTGCGGGCGGACGGGCTGCGTCAGGTGGAGCGGATGGTCGCGTTCGCCTTCGCCGACGGTGAGGTGCTGGCCGAGGAACTCGATGCCTTCGAGCATGTGGTGAGCGAGCTGGCACTGTCGGGCGAGGTCATCGACGATCTGCGCCGCCGGATGCATCGCGGTCGCACCCTGTCGCGGCTGCGCGGGGGCGAACTGCCCACCATCGATACTCCCGGCCTGCATCTGGACCCCGAGGAGCGGGTGTATCTCGACCTGCCCGCGGTGCACATCCGCATGCTCGCGCGCGGTCCGCGCAATACCGAGGGCCGGTTGATCGCCAGTTCCAAGAAGCTGCGTTTCGTCGGTGACGGCACCGGTATCGAACTGCCGTGGACCCGGGTGGTGTCGGTGCATCCCGAGCACGGCACCGTGGTGCTGGCCGCGACCTCGGCGCGGGGCGGCGCGACCTTCGGTGTCACCGATCCCGATTACGTGGCCGCGGCGCTGGAAGGCGCGTTGCGGGTGGCCAAGCGCCTGGTCCTGACGCCCGGCCAGCTCGACAGCCGCAGCATTCCCCAGGACGTGAAGGCCCAGGTGTGGCAACGCGACGGCGGGGTGTGTGTGGAGTGCGGCGACGGGCACTACCTGGAGTTCGACCACATCATCCCGCTCAGTCGCGGCGGGGCGACCAGTGCGGCGAATCTGCAGATCCTGTGCCGGGCCTGTAATCGCGTGAAGGGCGCCCGGATCTAGCCGAGGATGGCGCTCATGATCGTGCCGCCGCTGGTGGCGACGACGCCGCCGATCATGGCGCCGGCGATCATCTTCGGCGATTCCATCGCGCTGCCGTTCCACTTCTCCCAGGCGAACTTTCCGCCGGCGACGGTGATGGCGAGCACGCCCGACAGGATCATGAACCAGGTCAGGTACTGGACCATCTGCATGATCTTGTCCGACAGCGGCGGTGCCTCCGGTGTGGGATTGCCGACCTGCGCGAACGTCGTGACGGTGTCGGCCATCGACGTCAGAATGATGCTCATAGCCTGCTCCCCTTGGTCGCGTGATGCGAACTGCGTTCCAGCACTGCCGTATTCGAACAGTTCCAGGATACGGGCCCGCACCCCCGGCACACCAATAAAACCGATACCATCGGCTCAGCAGTTGGCCGCCGTTCCCCGAGTCACCAAGTGAGCAGACATGATCCTTGCCGTCGTCACCGATACCTTGGCGCAGATCGGCAATCCGACTCCCGAGGCGCCTCCGATGTCGGAGAAGATCCTGCAGCTGGTGCGTTACTTCACCTGGTTCATTCTGCTCTCGGGTGTGATCGCCATCACGTACGCGGGCGGAAAGTTCGCCTGGGAGAAGTGGACCGGCGGCGGCCTCGAGTCGCCGAAGATGATCGCGGGCGCGATGATCGGCGGCGCCGTGGCCACCAGTGCGGGCACCATCATGAACGCGATGCTCTAGTTCCTGTCCGCTCGGGACGGTCCGGCTGATCCGGGCCGCCTCGACCGGCGAGGAATCGACCCGAGTCCTGTTGTCGGTCAACAGAACCCGGGTCGTCCGGGGTGCTCGATCTCGAGTGTCGGCACATGGCAGCTACCTCCTGTCTCGTCATGGGAATCGCGGGCTCAGCTGTAGAGCCGGTCCACGAACGCGTTCAGGTTGTCCCGGACGCGCTGCGCCTTCTCCTCCGGTGTCAGGTCCTCGCGGTAGCGGCTGCCCATCGCGGGCCGCTTCTTGTTGCGGGCGTACAGCGAGCAGGCCAGATCGGTGCAGATCAGGGTGCCGACGGTGTTGCCGCGCCTGCCTGAGTCACCGGCCTTGGCCGCGGTCATCAGCGAGACGCCGCCGCCGGAGTGGGTGGTCAGGCAGATCGTGCACATCTGGGTCTTGCCCGAACCGCCCGTCTCGTGCCGCAGCGCGATGCTGACCAGCTCGTCGCCGCGCGGGACCGTCAGATAGCAGCGGCCCGCGTAGGACGGGTCGGTCCAGCCGAGGAAGTCGAGGTCGTCCCACGGCCGGTCGGCCAGGTCGCGTGGCACGTTGAGGCGTTTGGCGTCACCTTTCGAACAGTTGACGAACGACGACCTGATGTCGCGCTCGGTGAGGGGTTGCATGGTGGTGTCCTTTCGATGTGTGCGGTACACAAACGGTAGACACGCTAACGACACACCCCGAGGCTGACAACCGGGTTTTCCTTCCTTCGGCAGTCAGCTCCGGACGATCCCCGCGCTGCGGGCGGCGCGCAGCCAGTCGGGGAATTCGCCGAGCAGGCGGCGATAGAGTTCGGCGTCGTCGACCCGGTCGATGTCGTCGAGGGCGAAGAAGCCGGCATTGTCGACGACCCGTCCGTCGAGTTCGTCCAGCGTCCGCAGCACGCCGAAGTTGGCCTTGCCCAGCCCGATGAACTGCCAGAACGCGGGCAGGTGCGCCGCTTCGCGCATGAGCGCGGCGATCTCGCGCCGCTTGGCGAAGCCGCCGTCGGTGAAGAACAGCACCAGGGTCGGGGCCGCGCTGCCCGCCAGGGTGTCGATGACCGCGCGCATGATCGGCAGCTCGTCGTTGCGGCCACCGAGCCGGTCGTAGTCGATGCCGTCATGGGTGCCGGTCAGGTGCAGGTAGGTCTGCGCCCACTGCTCGCCGCCGGCCACCGTGATGTCGGGCAGTTTCGCGAAGGACAGCGCGTAGAGGTAGGCCTCGAGGGTGCCGTCGTCGTCGAGCTGGGTGGCGACCGGGATCATCCGTTCCACCACCCGGTGCACGGTGCCGCCGCGGTAGAGCTTCTGCATGCTGCCGGTCTTGTCGATCACCAGCACGACCCGTGCCCTGGTGCCGAAGGCGCTCTTTTCGATCAGAACCTTGGCGACTTCACGTTTGCGCAGGTCCAGGCGCTGCCGCTTGTCGAACGACAAGGCCGCCTCGCCTGGCACGGTGCGTACGTCCGGCTGCGCGATGGCCGCCGGTTCGTCGTCGACGGTGACGCCGTGATCGGTCACCAGCTCGGCGAACCCACCCGCGTACCCCTGCCCGACCGCGCGCACCTTCCACTGCTCACCCCGGCGATACAGCTCCAGCGCGATCACCACCGATTCGCGATCCAGCCCCTCGATCACGTACTCGTACAACACATTTCCCGCACGATCGGCCACCGTCGCGACCGGTGCCGCCGCACCACCGAAGGTTTCCCCGTCGGTCGAGGCGGTGATCACCGCCCGGATCTGCGCGATCTTCGCCGGCACCGCCCCCGGCGAAACCTCCAGCGCCGCACCGTTCCACCGCACGCCCGGCGCCTGCGGCTGATTGAAGAACACGAAGTCGGCATCCGAGCGCACCGTGCCCGCCGCGGTCACCAGCAGCGCCGACAGATCCGCCGCCACCCCGCCACGAACCGCCAGCACCACCTCCCCCGGCTCGAGACCCGCGTTCTGCCCCTTCACCAGCACAGCAGCCACCGTCTCCCCGTCCTCTCACACCGCGTTCGGCCGAATCCCCCACACCCTAGAGCCATCCATGCCCGCGTGGGGGCCGACCGCGATTCCTTGGCATCACCTGGCAGATCCAGGTACCGGAAACTCCACCGAACCGCCTGCGCGGGCGGGCGACAGCGGCCGAAGGATTGGCCGACAATCCGTCGGTGCATTATGCCGGTGTGGATCAACGCGACTCTAGCTTGACAGCATTTCCGCAGTTCAAGAGGGGAAGGTGGGGCGGGTGGGGCTCGAACCCACGACCAGCGGATTATGAGTCCGCGGCTCTAACCGACTGAGCTACCGCCCCTGGCCGCGGGAGTCCGCGGGCGTGTCGGATGGTACCCGGTGGGGTGTCGGGTTGACCAGTTGCGGGGGATGTGGAACGGCGATCGGTGTCGTGGGGACGACACCGATCGCCGGGTGGTGGGTGAACCGGGGTGGCCGGTCAAGCCTTGTCGACCTTCTCGCGTGGAGATCGCGCAGTGCGGTCGCGTCGTTCCATCGAACCCCCGGGGTTGCTGGCCACCTTGATCACTCCGAAGACCAGCAACAGGACAGCCGCTATCACGGCGATGACAATTATTCCCTGCACACAATGAACTTAACGTGTATTCCTTTGCTGCGCTGAACAAGTTACAATCGCGCGCCGATCGTCAAGAGGGTTCGGCCGAGGGCGGAACGGTTCTCGATGGAAGTATGCGCCTGGTCGACGTGGTCGAGCGGGAAGGTCTGGCCGACAATCACTTCGAGGCGGCCCGCGGCCACTTCGGCCTGGGCGCGGTGGGCGACGGCCGACCAGTCGATCGGCCCGCTGACCACGTCGAACAGGCCGAGCACGGTAACCCCGCGTGCCGCAGCGGATTCGGCGTCGCCGGTCATGAATTCGCCCGCCGCGGAGCCGTATCCGAGGAAGATTCCGCCGTCGGCGGCCGCCGACAACGCCTGGCCGCCGAGGGTGCCGCCCGCACCGTCGAACACCACCGCCGCTCCCCCACCGGTGATCTCGCCGACCTGTCGCTCCCATCCGTCGACGGAATAGTCGACGACGGCGCTCGCGCCGAGCCGGGTCGCCAGGGCCAGCTTGTCCGCACCGCGCGCGGCGGCGACGACCTTCGCCCCCGCGCGCACCGACAGCTGCGTGAGCAGCGTGCCGAGCCCGCCCCCCGCCGCGGTGATCAGCACCCACGAATCAGGTCGCACCGCAGCGCGATCGAAGACGACGAGGCCGGTGCGGCCGTCATGGGCGAGCGCGACGGCCTGCTGGGTGCTCACACCCTCGGCGATCTCGATCAGGGTCTCCGCCTTGGCCAGGGCGAACTCGGCGTAGCCGCCGGTGGGCACACCGCCGCCGATGCCGCTGGACGCGGTCTGGCTGACCACCCGCGTACCCACCCACCCGGGGTCCACCCCGGCGCCGGCATCGGTGACCACCCCGCCGATCGCACCGCCGGGCACATACGGCGGGCTCAGCGGGAAGAAGTCCTGCCCCCACCCGCTGCGCAGCCGGGTGTCGAGGAACATCACATCGGCGACCTCGACCGCGATCAGCACCTCCCCCCGACCCGGCCGTGGCACCGGCACTTCCCGCACCTCGAGCACTTCGGGTCCACCGAATTCCTTGACCTGCACGGCACGCATCGCGACTCCTTCACGGTGTTCTCGGATACGTCCAGCATGAAACCTGAACAGAAGTTCAGGTCAAGCCCGCTGCGACCCGGATCACACAGTCAGGACCCGCACGCCGCTTATGGTGGACCGATGGCGCTTTCGATCCCCCGGCGCGGCAGGCGGCAGGTCGATCCGGCCACCGTCGAGCGCGTCGTCGCCGACCTGCGGCTGCCCGAGGCGATCTTCAAGACCTGCCCGTGGCAGCCACGGGACCTGGTGGAGACCGGTCTGCGCCAATGGTTGCGCTGCTGCGGCGCGGCCATGCGCGACGATCAGGTGATCGGCATGCCCTCGCACGCGGTCGACGAGGCCTGGCACGGGCTGATCCTGTGCACCCAGCTCTACGCGCGGTTCTGCGAGCAGGCCTACGGGCGGTTCCTGCACCACTTCCCCGACGGCGTCGGCGATGCCACCGCCGAGCACGGGTCGATGCTGGACCAGCTCGGCCGCACCGTGGTCGCCTGGTCGATGGTGGCGCGGCCGGACGAGCAGTGCGTGCTGTGGGATCTGGACCGCACGGTCGGCGTCGAGCGGCCGTGGGGTGTGGACGCCCGGCACGTCGCCGCCGTACAGGAGCGACTGCGCCGGGCGTGAGGAGCGAGGCTAGACCAGCTTCATCCGGCGGGCCGCGAAACGCACGGCGCCGGGGGCGATCCGGTTGAGCCGGTACTGCACCCACGATTCCGGTGTCACCGGCACGATGTCGCGACCGGTGCGGACCGCCTTGACGATCTGGGCGGCCACCTTGTCGGGGGTGTAGCCGCGCCGCTGGTAGAGCTTGTCGAACTTCTGCTGCGCGGCCGCTTCCTCGTCGGCGGAGACACCCGAGATGCGGGTGGTGGCGACGATATTGGTGTGCACGATGCCGGGGCACACGGTCGACACCGAGATGCCGCGATCGGCCAGTTCCGCGCGCAGGCAGTCGGAGAACATGAACACCGCCGACTTGCTGGTGGCATAGGCGCTCATGTCCCGCTGGGGACTGTAGGCGGCCATGCTGGACAGGTTGACGATGTGCCCGCCCAGGCCGCGATCGGCCATCGCGGCACCGAAGGCGCGGCACCCGTTGACGACACCGCCCAGATTGATCCGCAACACCCGGTCGAACTCCTCCGACGGGGTGTCGAGGAAGCCACCCGCCTGGCCGACACCGGCATTGTTGATCAGGATGTCGGGCACGCCGTGCGCGGCGACGACGGTGTCGGCGTGCGCGCGCACCGCCTCCTCGTTCGACACATCCAGCGAATAGGAGTGCGCCACACCGCCTTCGGCGGCGACCAGTTCGGCGGTCTGCTTGGCGGCGAGCTCGTTGACATCGGAGACCACCAGTTCGGCGCCCAGCCGGGCGAACGCCAGCGCGGTCTCGCGGCCGATGCCGCTGCCCGCACCGGTGACGACCACCAGCTTGTGGTCGAATTCCCGTCGGCTGCGGCCGACTTCGGCCCTGGCCAGCCCGCGGGCGACCGGGGCGCCGTCGAGGGCGTCGACCAGTTCGGTGGTGGCGGTGGCCAGCAGTTCCGGATGCGAGAACGGCATCCAGTGCCCGGCGGGGACGTCGCGGCGCCACAGCCGGTCGGTCCACTTCGCCGCATCGTCGTAGCCGGCCGGGCGCACGGCCACATCGCGACCCGCGACGATGAGCTGGACGGGTACCTCGGTGCGGCGCTCGCGCGGGGCCAGCATGCGCTGCACGATATTGGCGCGGTAGATGAGCAGGCCGTCGACCATGTCCTGACGGAAGGTCGGGCCGAGCTTCACATTGGCGGCCGGGGTGTCGTTCATCAGTGATACCGCGCGCTGCCAGAGCTTCTCGGTGCCGATCGTGTTGAAGGTGGCGCGCGGCAGACCCGGGGTCATGAAGAAGAAGGTGTAGGCCGAGGACGCGAGCTGGGTCATCGGCTGCCACACATTGCGCGGGGTGGGCCGGGTGAGCCGGTCGCGCACCCAGCTGGCCAGGTGGTCGAGGTTGGGGCCCGACACCGAGGTGAACGAGGCGACCCGCGCGGCGGCCCGCGGTTCGCAGACGGCCTCCCAGACCTGCACCGAACCCCAGTCGTGGGCGAGCACGTGCGCGGGACGCTCGGGGCTGACCGCGTCGAGGACGGCGTAGAAGTCGCGGGCGAGTTCGTCGAGGCGGAAATCCTCGGTGCGCTGGGTGCGGGTGGACGCGCCGTGCCCGCGGGTGTCGTAGGCGACCACGTGGAAGCGGTCGGTGAGCAGCGGGATCACCCGGTCCCACAGGTGGTGGGTGTCGGGCCAGCCGTGCACGAGGACGAGGGTGTCGGCGGTCGGGTCGCCGTATTCGAACACGGCGATGTCGAACTCGCCGCTGCGGACGGTGCGCTGGTTGGCCGGCTGGGGGCTGTCGCTCGTCATGGTCTTGTGGACTCCTTGTCCCGGAAGCGGACTCACAGGTCGAGCACCAATCGCTCACCGTGGGAACGGGATACGCAGGCGAGCATGGCGCCCGCCGCGTGGTCGGCATCGGAGAGCACGGACTCCCGATGGTCGGGTTCGCCCGAGCGCACCCGCACCACACAGGTGCGGCAGAAACCCTGCCTGCACGAGTAGGGCTGGTCGGGGCGCGCGTCGAGGATGGCGTCGAGCACGGTGCGGTCGGCGGGCACGGTGATCACGGTGCCGCTGGCGGCGAATTCGATCTCGAACGGGGTGCCGTCGACGACCGGCGGCGGCGAGAACCGCTCGAAGTGCAGTTCCACCTCGGGGACGGCACGGACGGCGGCGACGATCGCCGAGGTCATCGGGGTGGGGCCGCAGGCGTAGACGGCGGTGCCCGCGCCGACGCCGGGCAGCAGGTCGGCCGCGCCGGGCAGGCCGTGTTCGTCGTCGGTGCGGACGGTGACCCGCTCACCGAAGCTTTCCAGTTCGGCCAGGAACGGGATGGTGTCGCGGCTGCGGCCGCTGTAGACCAGCGTCCACGGCAGGTCGAGGCGATGCGCCAGGCGCGCCATCGGCAGGATCGGCGTGATGCCGATGCCGCCGGCGACGAAATGCAGCCGCTGGGCGGGTGATCCGTGCCCGGGCACCGCGAACGGGAAGGCATTGCGCGGGCCACGGACCACGAATTCGCTACCGACGGGCAGTTCGTCGTGCACTTCGTTGGAGCCGCCGCCACCGTCGGGGATGCGGCGCACGGCGATCCGGTAGGAGCGTTCGTCGGCGGGGTCGCCGCACAGCGAGTACTGCCGCAGCCGGCCCGAGGGCAGTTCCAGATCGAGGTGGGCGCCGGGGCGCCAGCGCGGCAGCACGCGCCCGTCGGGGGCCGACAGGCGCAGGCTCACCACGTCCTGGTCGTGTGCCTCGATCCGGCGTTCGGTGACGACCACCGGGAAGCGGCCGTCGTCGACGCGCGGCCGCAGGTCGCGGCGGTTGGCCAGCGTGCTCCAGCGCAGCCGGGCCGTGGCGATGGCGTCCAGGATCCGGATCCCGGGATCGTGGCGATGCTTGCCGTAGAGGTCGGCGGGCAGCGTCTCGGGGATGTCGCGGGTGGTCACGAGGCCGCCGCGCGGGCCGCGGGCGAGGACGCCAGGTAGGCGACGGCCTGCGCGGTCGAGCCGACGCTCTCCGGGGTGTAGCCGGGCTGGAAGGTCGACAGCGCGCTGCGCAGCAGCGACGGCAGGCCGGGCAGCGCACCGCGCCACATCGCCGCGAACACACCGGCGAGCAGCCGCAGATAGCCGCGGTCGGGCAGGTTCGGGTCCTGCTGCACCAGGAACCGCGCGCCGCGCACCAGCAGCACCAGGAAGATCGGGAAGACCAGCGTCATCGAGGCGCAGCGCCGCGCGTAGCCGACGCCGAAGTACTCGGCGACATCATGGGCGACATTGCGGTGCTCGACCTCCTCGGCGCCGTGCCAGCGGAACAGGTCGGCCATGCGCGGGTCGGCACCGAACTTCTCCAGCTCGGCATTGATGACCCAGTCGCCGAGCCAGGCGAAGAAGTGCTCGAGGCAGGCGATGAACGCGAGCCGTTCGACCAGCATCTGCCGGGCGGCGTGATCGTCGCCGCCGCGCGGGCCGAGCGTCTTGCGGAACAGGTACTCCATCTGCCGCACGTACGGTCCGCTGTCGATGTCGTTGGCGGCGAACACGTCGTGCAGGACCTTCTGATGGGTCTCGGCGTGCATGGATTCCTGCCCGATGAAGCCGAGCATGTCCTCGCGCAGCTTCTCGTCCTTGACGTAGGGCAGCGCTTCGCGATAGGTGACGATGAACATGCGCTCGCCTTCGGGCAGCAGCATGTTCAGCGCGCTGATCAGATGTCCGGCGATCGGTTCGGCGGGCATCCACTGCAGCGCCACGTCCGACCAGTCGAAACGCACATTCCGCGCATGCAGGGCGACCTGTCCCGGATCGGTCTCCGGATGCGGCGCGCCCCAGCGAAGTAACTTCATCGGTACTCCTAGTCCTCCCCGCACGGCACCCACCCGGGCGCCGGGCGCCATCTGCGCCTTTCCATGCGGTAGGGCAATGATACATCTATGTAGTATTTGAAGTAACATCTATCTTGGTGCGGAAATGCCACACGCCCCGCCGCGACGGTGCGCAGCGGGGCGTGTGGCGGGGTGGTCACCAGCCGGGATCGGTGTCCAGCGGGATATTGATCCAGCTCGGGCGAGCCGGGTCGAGCTCGAGATGCTGGGTGCGCAGGCCGCTCTCGTTCAGCAACGGCCGCAGCGGGATTCCGCTGGGGAAGTTGCCGGCGAACACGTCGACCCGGAGCCGGTGACCCGGCTGCAGCACGCCGTCGGTGGCCCGGATGCCGATGTCGACCGTGGTCGGCTCACCCGGCACGATCGGCTGGCGGGTGTCCAGGGTGAGATACGGGTACGGGTCGGTGTAGTCGCCGTTGGGCGAGCGCCGCGACTTCGACTCGTCGACCGCGCGCAGCGAGGCCATCAGCTGACCCTGCGTCCACACCGTGGAGGTGCCGTCGGGGGCGACGTCGTTGACCGTCACCGTCCAGTAGCCGTCGGTGGCGTCGAGCACGGTGTTCAGGTGCGCGGCGATCTCACCGGAGATCCGGGTCGGCTGGGTCACCGGCGCGGTGGTGAACGTCAGCGCGGCGCCCTCGCTGATCCGGGCGTCCTTCGCGCAGATGTCGGGCAGCGGAACCAGCCCGGCCGTGCCCTGCGCGGCATCGCGCGAGCAGATGGTGGTCAGGCTCGGATCGACCGAAACCCGCTGTGCCCCACCGGGCGCGGTGACCAGGCTGCCGTCGTAGCGGGCACCCGGCGCGGTCCCGGACGGCGCGCCGTCGAGATACATGCGCCGGTACTCCATGCCGGGGCGCGGGAAGGCGACATCGCGGGTCCACTGCTCGCTGCCCTGCTGCCACAGGGTGACCGGGTCGTAGCGGTCGATCCCGTTGTCGATACCCTTGAGCCACTTGTCGAACCAGGCGCGCTGCAACGATTCCAGCGGCGCGGGCGCCCCCGGCTTGCCCAGCCCCGAGCTCACCGTCACGTGGTAGACATCGTCCATGATGAGCTTCTTCTGCTCGGCGGGCACATTCACCGCGTTGTAGATGCGCGGAGTCGAGTAGGTGAAGATGTCGTGCCAGCCGCCGTAGAGGAAGGTCGGCACCTCGACCTGGTCGGGCTGCCCGACCCAGGCGGTGCGCAGCGGGCTGTCGTCGTCGAGGATCGCGGCCATCTCCGGCGGGATCTGATCGACGGTCGGCGTGGTCAGCGCCGCGATGAGCACATTGAAGAAGGTGAACGGGTCGCGGATGCGGTCGCCCAGCCAGGTCCAGTCGAACTTGCCGGTGAAGATGGAGACCAGGTCCGGCAGCAGCTTGGCGCCGTCGACGGCCAGCAGCCAGGTCGGGATGAAGCCGATACCGAGCGCGCCACCGGGGGCGGCGACGTCGCGGATCAGGTCGCTGCCGGGCACGACCGGGAAGATCGCTTTGAGCGCCTCGGGGTGACGCTGCGCGGTGTGCAGCTGGTTGATCCCCGAATAGGAGATGCCGCTCATGCCGATCTTGCCGTTGGACCAGCTCTGCGCGGCGGCCCATTCGACGACCTCGGGTCCGTCGAGCTGTTCGCGTTCACCGAACACCTGCCAGGTGCCCTGCGAGAACCCGGTGCCGCGCACGTCGACGACGACCTGGGTGTACCCGCCGCGGATCAGATTCCGGTCGACGCCGAAGGTGCGGGCCGCGCCGCCGGGCAGCGCGTTCATCATGTCGCTGAGGCTGCTGAAACCGAACGCGGAGAAGTCCAGGTTCTGCAGGATCGGCAGCAGCACCTCCGACAGGCCGGGGACCGACAGCGCCGAGTCGGCGAGGTTGGACACCAGCTTGGTGTAGGGCGTCATGTTGACGATCGTCGGCGTCGGCTCGGTGATCGGCTGACCGTCGGCGCCCGCCGGGTGATAGACGTTGGCTTTCAATACCGTGCCGTCGCTCATCGTGATGGGCACGTCCCATTCGATGAAGACGTTCGGGTATTCCTGCGGCCCGTTGTGGGTGGCGACGAACTGCGCGTCGAGCCCCTCCGCGGCCGGCGCCGCCTGCCCTACCGGGGCGGACGCGACCGCGCCCGCGAATACGACGACGGTTGCCACCAGCGCGGCAAACCGCCCACGATGTTTGATCATGCTTCGGTCTCAGCCCTCCACCATCGGGAACCACGACGTTCCCGTACCGGACAGTAACGTAGCGTGCGTCACGGACGATCGCAAGAACATGTTCTCGGCCACTCGAATTCGGCGCCAGCCGCCACACCGCACCCATCGCCTGCCAGAATCGATGATGTGACAGTGGCCGAACGCGACACCGCCGGTCGCCGTTACCGGGGTGCCGCACCGGGGCAACGTCAACAGGATCGCCGCGCCCGGCTCATCGAGGCCGCGACCGAGTCCTTCGGCACCGAGGGCTACCGCAACACCACAGTGACCGCGATCTGCGTGAGCGCCGGGGTGGGCAAGCGCTACTTCTACGAATCCTTCGCCGACAGCGAGGATCTGCTGCTCGAGGTGTATCGGGAGATAGCCGCGCGGATGGTCGAGGCGATCCATCTTGGCCTGGCCGACGCCGACGCCGACCTCGACACCCAGGTGCGCGTCGCGATCACCGCGTACTTCCAGCTCATCCAGGACGACCCGCGGGTCCCCCGGATCGGGTTCTTCGAGATCCTCGGCGTGAGTCCGGCGGTCGACCGCGCCTATCACGACGTGCTCGACACGCTGGTCGACATCTGCCTGGCGCTGATCACCCCGCACGTCGACCTCGCGGCGCATCCCACGGTCAGCGTGCGCACGATGCTGTTCGGACTGGTCGGCGCGATCTTGATCATCGCCCAGAAATGGGTGCTCGACGGCTATCGCGCGCCGCTGTGCGAGGTGGTCGACAGTGCCTGCCTGGTGGTCGGCGCTGTTCTGGGCCGGATCGGCCGCGCCGCCGAATAGTGCTGCGTCAGGCGGGTTGACGCACGGCCGGCGCGGTCGGCCGGACTGGTAGGTGACGGCCGAGACTGCGCATGTTCAGTCCGTCGTCGAGGAAGACGATCGCCGCATCGACGATCAGCCCTGGTCAACGAGTCGCGTGCCATGGCTGAGTCAGCGCAGCAGGGCCACGATCGCGTCCTGGTCCAGCCGTTCGGCGTTCTGTAAGGCGGTGCGGCCCTGCGCATCGCGGATCTGCGGGTCGGCGCCCGCGTCGAGCAGAGCGCGCACCGTCTCCTGGTAGCGCTGCGAGCCGTCGCCGTAGACGATCGCCTCCTGCAACGCCGTCCACTGCGGCGTATTGACGTGGTTGACGTCCACGCCCGCCGCGATCAGCGTCCGCACCGTACTCACATGCGCGTGCTCGCTCGCCGGAATGAGCGCGGTGCCGCCGTAGCGGTTGAGGCTGCGCAGGTCGGCGCCGTGGCTCAGGGTGGCGGCCAGGATCTCGTCGTATCCCTCGGCCCCGGCGTAGAGGTAGGCCGAATCCTGTAGATCATCCTTCGCGTTCACATCCGCGCCCGCCTCGATCAGGGCCACCGCGGCCTCGGTCGCCTGGTTCTTGGTGGCCGCGACCAGCGGGGTCCGGTCGTTGGCGCCCCGGGATTCCAGGTCGGCGCCGCGCGCGATCAGGTCGCGGACGCGGGCGGCGTCGTTATCGGCGGCCGCCGCGTACAGGTCGGCGTCGAGGCGGTGATCGAGTTGCCGGGTGGTCGGCGTTGCGGCCGGGGTGGACACGGCCGCGGTCGTGGACGGAGTGGCCGCGGCGGGCGCGTCCGGGTCGGCGGAACAGGCGCCGACACCCACCGCGAGAACCGCCAGCGCGAGCACGGCCACGCGGGTGCCACGAACATTCATCTCGATCTCCTCTGCTTGGTCTCCTCCACGGTGCCCACGCCGCACGACCGCGTCCAGGACGCAACACCGATCGCCACCATCGACGCCATCTATGGCGGATCGGCCCGATCGCCGATCCAGCCGATCCCGCCGCGCTCGACCGGCTAGCGTTGACCCCAGACGTCGATACTGAGGAGGTCCGCATGCCCGACACCGTTCGCGGAGTCATCGCCCGCGCGAAAGACGCGCCGGTCGAAACGGTCGACATCGTGATTCCCGACCCCGGGCCACACGATGTGGTCGTCCGCGTGCAGGCATGCGGGGTCTGCCACACCGACCTGCACTATCGCGAGGGCGGGATCAACGACGAGTTCCCGTTCCTGCTCGGCCACGAGGCCGCCGGTGTCGTCGAGTCGGCGGGCTCGGCCGTCAGCCACGTCGAGGTGGGCGACTACGTGGTGCTCAACTGGCGCGCGGTGTGCGGGGAATGCCGGGCCTGTCGCCGCGGGCGGCCGTGGTACTGCTTCGACACCCACAACGCCAGCGTCCCGATGACGCTCACCGACGGCACCCCGCTCACCCCGGCACTCGGTGTCGGCGCGTTCGCCGACAAGACCCTCGTGCACGAAAAGCAGTGCACCAAGGTCGATCCCGAGACCGACCCGGCAGTGGCCGGCCTGCTCGGCTGCGGCGTGATGGCCGGCATCGGAGCCGCGGTGAACACCGGCGCGGTCTCGCGTGGTGACAGCGTCGCGGTGATCGGCTGCGGCGGTGTCGGCGACGCGGCGATCGCCGGCGCCTACCTCGCGGGCGCGGGCACGATCATCGCCATCGATCGCGATCCCCGGAAACTGGAGTGGGCCAAGGATTTCGGCGCCACCCACACCATCGACGCCACCAGCGGTGACGTGGTCGAACAGATCAAGGACCTGACCGGCGGTTTCGGCGCCGACGTGGTGATCGATGCCGTCGGCAGGCCCGAGACCTGGAAGCAGGCCTTCTACGGCCGCGACCTGGCAGGCACCGTGGTGCTCGTCGGCGTCCCGACCCCGGAGATGACCCTGGACATGCCGCTGATCGACCTGTTCTCGCACGGTGGCGCGCTCAAATCGTCCTGGTACGGCGACTGCCTGCCCGAACGTGACTTCCCGATGCTGATCGACCTGCATCGCCAGGGCAGGCTGCCGCTGGACCGGTTCGTCACCGAACGCATCGGTCTCGACCAGGTCGAGCAGTCCTTCGCCGCGATGGGCGAGGGCAAGGTGCTGCGGTCGGTGGTGGTCTGGTGAGCGCCCGCATCGAACGTGTGGTCACCTCGGGCACTTTCGCGCTCGACGGCGGCACCTGGGATGTCGACAACAATGTGTGGCTGATCGGCGACGACACCGAGGTGCTCGTCGTCGACGCCGCCCACGACGCCGACGCCATCGCCGCGGCCGTGGGCAACCGCCACGTCACCGCGATCCTGTGCACCCACGGCCACAACGACCATGTGACCGTCGCCCCGCAACTCGCCGAACGCCTCGACGCCCCCGTGCTGCTGCACCCCGGCGACGAGCCGCTGTGGCGGATGACCCACCCCGAGGCCGGCTACCGCTCCCTGGCCGACACCCACCGGATCACGGTGGCGGGCACCGACATCGACATCCTGCACACCCCCGGCCACTCCCCCGGCTCGGTCTCCCTGCACCTGCCCGAGCTGTCGGCGCTGCTCACCGGCGACACCCTCTTCGCAGGCGGCCCCGGCGCCACCGGCCGGTCGTTCTCCGATTTCGGCACCATCATCGATTCCATCCGCGACCGCCTGCTCACCCTCCCCGAGGACACCACGGTGCACACCGGCCACGGCGACACCACCACCATCGGCGCCGAGAAACCGGCACTGGCCGACTGGATCGCGCGCGGGCACTGACCGGCCGGGAGCCACGGATGCGAGAACGGCGTCCGTGGCGGCCGGGACCGAGCACACAGCACGCCGGCTCCGGACTCGCGAAATTGGCGATGCCGCGCGGACGCGGCAGGATGGACGCGACGAGATGACGGGAACCGGCGAAGAATCAGTGCGGGAGGCACCTGTGGCCCAGGACGGTGTGGCGGTCGAGGAGTCGGTCGACGAGGTCACCGACGCGCTGCTGGCCGCCTCGCGACTACTGGTGGCGTTGTCGGCGCGTTCGCTGGCCCAGGTCGACGAATCCATCACCCTGCCGCAGTTCCGTACTTTGATGATCCTGGCCACCCGGGGGCCGTCGAAGGCCGCCACCCTCGCCAGTGTGCTCGAAGTCCAGCCGTCGACAGCGGCGCGGATGGTCGAGCGGCTGGTGGTCGCCGGTCTGGTCGAGCGCCGTCCGAATCCCGAGTCCCGGCGCGAGCTCGTCATCGAGCTGACCAGGCGCGGCGCCGCGGCGGTGCAGGCCGTGGTCGCCCATCGGCGCCAGGAGATCGCGGCCGTGGTGGCCCGGATGCCCGCCCCGGACCGGGCCGGACTGGTGCGGGCGCTGACCGCGTTCAGCACCGCGGGCGGCGAGCCGCATCCCGGCGTCGATCTGGACAGCTACCAGCTCTGAGGCCGCCGCGATTTGACGCGAAGCATTGCCTATAGCAACTATTGCCATATGCAATTGTTAGCGCGTCGCGGTTCGGGTCATGCCGACGCTGCCCCGCATGCCACCCATCTCGGCGATTTCCAGCTGCGGCCGCGTGTTCTCCTGATCACCGCGCTCGCCCTGGTCGTCGGCGCGTTGTCGGCGGTGGTCGCGTACGCGCTGCTGCAGCTGATCGGCCTGATCACCAACCTGGTGTTCTATCAGCGCGTCGCGACCGAGATGATCGCGCCGAGCGCCGCACCGCACCCGTGGTGGCTGGTGTTGTTCGCGCCGGTCGCAGGCGGGCTGGTGATCGGGTTGATGGCCCGCTACGGCTCGGAGAAGATCCGTGGCCACGGCATGCCGGAGGCGATCGAGGCCATCCTCACCGGCGGCAGCCGGGTGGCGCCCCGGGTCGCGGTGCTCAAACCAGTGTCCTCGGCGATCAGCATCGGCACCGGCGGCCCGTTCGGCGCCGAGGGGCCGATCATCATGACCGGCGGCGCGGTCGGCTCGATCACCGCCCAGCTGCTCGCCCTCACCGCCGACGAACGCAAGACCCTGCTGGTCGCCGGGGCGGCCAGCGGCATGGCCGCGACCTTCAACGCGCCACTGGCCGCGATCCTGCTCGCGGTGGAGCTGCTGCTGTTCGAGTGGCGGCCACGCAGTTTCATCCCGGTCGCCGCGGCGGTCGTCGTCGGCACCATCTGCCGCGGGTTCCTGCTCGGCACCGGCCCGGTGTTCGACATGCCGGCGCTGAGCGCGCCGGGACCGCTGGCGGACTCGCTCGCCCTGGTGCCCGGCATCACCGGCGGCCTGCTCGCCATCGCGGTGACCGCGCTGGTCTACAAGTCCGAGGACGCCTTCGCCCGGCTGCCGATCCACTGGATGTGGTGGCCTGCCCTGGGCGGTCTGATCATCGGGATCGGCGGGCTGATCGAGCCGCGCGCGCTCGGTGTCGGCTACGACGTGATCGAACAGCTGCTGGCCGGGGAGGCCACGATGTCGCTCATCGTGGGCATCCTCGTGGTCAAGACCACGATCTGGGCGCTGTCGCTGGGATCGGGGACCTCCGGTGGCGTGCTGGCGCCGGTGTTCATGATCGGCGCTGCCCTCGGCGCCGCCGAAGGGGGGCTGCTGCCGGAGGTCTCGCCCGGATTCTGGGCGATGTGCGGGCTGGCGGCCGTCGTCGGCGGGGTGATGCGCTCCCCGCTCACCGGCATCGTGTTCACGATGGAATTGACCCACGCCTGGAACGGTCTGGTTCCGATGATCGTGGCGTCGGTCTCGGCGTACGCGGTCTCGGCGCTGCTGCTCAAGCGGTCGGTCCTCACCGAGAAGATCGCCCGCCGCCGCGTCCACCTGACGCGCGAATACACCACCGACCCCCTGGAAACGTTCTTCGTGCACGAGGTGATGGCCGAGCACCCACTCGTCCTGCACGGTGACGAACCGGTCCGCGCGGTGCTGCCGCAGGTCCGCGAGGCGAACCTGTATCCGGTGGCCGATCGCGCCGGACAGCTGATCGGGGTCACCACGCACCGGGCACTGGTGAGCTGTCACGGCGGCATCGTCAGCGACGCCACCACCGCGGCGCGCGGTGTCGTCCACCCCGACGACACCCTGCGCGAGGTCGTCAATGTCCTGGCCACCCACGACATCACCCGCACGGTGGTGGTCGACCGCACCGACCCCACCCGCGTGGTCGGTGTGGTCACGCTGGCCCACCTGCTGCACGCGCGCCGCCAGGACCTGCACGAGGAACACCACCGCGAACGCGTCCTCACGGTCCGGCCGGAGCCACCCTCGGCGCCGAAAGAACCCGCGCTGGCCTGGATCACCGCCGATCACTGACCGCGACCGCGCCGGTGCAGCGCCCTGGTTCGCTCAGCGGCGGCGCAAGGCGGCGTCGAGCAGGGCCGGTGGGGTGTCGTGCTTCTCGTCCGGCGCGAGGTCGATGCCGGGTGCCACGATCTCGTCGATCGCGTCGAGGACCTCGGCGGGCAGGACGGTGTCGGCGGCCGCGAGCTGGGAACGCAGGTGGTCCATGGTGCGGGGTCCGATGATCGCGCTGGTGACACCCGGATGCGCGGTGACGAAACCGAGGGCGAGCTGGATCATCGTCAGCCCGGCGCGGTCGGCGAGCGCGGCGAGTTGTTCGACGGCGGCCAGCTTGGCCTGATTGGCAGGGATCGCGCTGTCGAAACGGTGCGGCAGGAAGCTCGCGCGGTGCGCGGTGATCGCACGGCCCGCGCGGATCGCGCCGGAGAGCCAGCCGGACGCCAGCGGGCTCCACACGAGCACGCCGAGCCCGTATTCCTGGGTGACCGGCAGGACGTGGGATTCGATGCCGCGCTGCAGGATCGAGTACGCAGGCTGCTCGGTGACATACCGGCTCAGGCCGTGCTCGCGCGCCGCCCATTGCGCCTGGACCAGCCGGTACGCCGGGAAGGTCGACGTGCCGAAGTAGCGGATCTTGCCCGCCCGTTGCAGGTCGGTCAGCGCGGACAGGGTCTCCTCGTCGCCGGCGCCCGGGTCCCAGCGGTGCAGCTGGTAGATGTCGATGTGGTCGACGTCGAGGCGGCGCAGGCTGTCCTCGAGCGCGGTGACCAGCCAGCGCCGTGATCCGCCGCGGCGATTGCGCTCCTCGCCCATCGGCAGTCCCGCCTTGGTGGCCAGCACCAGGTCGTCGCGGCGGCCCGCGATGGCCTTGCCGACCAGTTCCTCCGATTCGCCCTGACCGTACATGTCGGCGGTGTCGATCAGATTGATACCGCCCGCGAGCGCGGCGTCCACCAGGGCGGTGACCTCGTCCTGGGTCGAACCGCCGAGCTTGCCGAAGTTCATCGCGCCCAGCGCCAGACTGCTGACCTGCACGCCGGTCCGGCCGAGATTGCGGTACTGCATGATTGTTCCTCCCGGATCTGCCATCCTGAATAAACGGAACCATGTTCCGATAACCAAGATACGGAACAGCGTTCCGTTTTACAACCTCGGAGGTGACGACCCAGTGGCCGGCAACGACAGCACGCCAGCGGCGCCCCGCAAACGAGCCGACGCCCGGCGCAATCAGCAAACCCTGCTCGACGCCGCCGCCGCGGCCTTCGTCGCCTCGGGCGTCGACGTCCCCGTGCGCGAGATCGCCGCCGCCGCGGGCGTCGGCGTCGGCACCATCTACCGCCACTTCCCCACCAGGGCCGATCTCATCGTCGCGGTGTATCGCCACCAGGTCGAAGCCTGCGCCGAGGCAGGCCCCGCCCTGCTGGCGACCAGCACATCCCCCCACATCGCCCTGGCCGCCTGGATAGACCGCTTCGTCGACTTCCTGGTCACCAAACACGGTCTCGCCGAAGCACTCCAGTCCGACGACACCGCCTTCGAAACCCTGCACACCTACTTCCTGGACCGCCTCCTGCCCACCTGCGCCCAGCTACTCGACGCCGCGGCTGAAGCCGGCGAGATCACCCCCGGCGTCGACCCCTACGAATTCCTGCGCGGCGTCGGCAACCTGTGCATCGGCGGCGAACACAACCCCCGCTACCGCCCCCGGCACCTTGCCGCACTGCTCGTCCGGGGGCTGCGCGAGCCGTAGTCCCGGCGGCGGCGTTCGCTGGACAGCGTCGACGGGCTCAGCGCTTGCGACCGGCCCTGGCGCGCACGCGCTGAATGGAGGCGGTCCACAGCAGTTGCACCGCGGGCAGGATCCGATGCAGCTGGACGGACCAACTGCCGCGGGCTCATCGCCGCCCGGCGGGCGAGGACGGAAACACTGTGCGCCCCAGCGGGTTCGGACTCGATTACCTCCTGCCCCCCGCGGATGGGCGCACGCTTGGCGCGGGGCATCCAGATCGATGCCCGCGGTGACGCCCGCCGCGGCCCACACGGCCTCGGAACTGCGCACGAAGATCGGATCGGGATCGACGGTGACCGCAGGGAATTCGCGAGCGAGCTGGGCGGCGAAAGCCCCGTGTTGGGCAGCACCCCGGTGCGTAAAGGCCATGGTCCCCACAGATCAGGACATAGACCTACAGCGGTTTGTGGGCGAGGATGCGGAAGGTGATGCCCGCGCGGCCGGTCCGGTGCTGTTCGTCGACGACGAAGCCCGCGCCCTTCAGGTACGGGACCGGGTCGCGCAGCAGGTGATCGGCGCAGAAACGCACCGCGAGGGGCTGCATCGCGCGCATCGCCGCGCGGCCGAGCAGCGAGGTGGACGGGCCGTGCTCGGCGAGGACGAAGCGGCCGCCGGGAACCAGCAGGCGGAAGGCCTCGGCGGTGGCGCGGCCGGGATCCGGGATGGTGCAGAAGGTGTAGGTGGACACGACGGTGTCGACCGACTCGTCGGGCAGATCGATGGCCTGGACGTCGCCCAGGCGCAGGTCGGCGCGAGCGAGGCCGAGGGCCCGGGCGCGGCGTTCGGCCACTTCGAGCATGCGCGGGGAGATGTCGATGCCGGTGATGTGGTCGACGTCGTCGCCGTAGTGCGGCAGGTTGAGCCCGGTCCCGACGGCGATCTCGACGACCCGCCCGCGCGCCTGGCTGATCACCCAGACGCGGGCATCACCGAGCACGACCCGCTCGAACCAGCCGATCTGCTGGTCGTAGGTCGGGGCATGCTTGTCGAAGATGGCGGCGATCTGCTCACTGGTGGGCTGCTTCATTGCTGCGCCTCTTTCGCTGGCCTCGGTTCTCCCCAGTGTGCCGCGAGGATGCGAACCCGCCCATCGGGGATGACCCTGATTCAGGCGAGTCCGATGCGCGGCACGAACCGGCCGGTCGTGGCGCGGTAGTCCGCGTAGGCACGCCCGTGCACCCGCGCCAGATACGGCTCCTCCACCACTCTGACCTGCAGTTCGATCGTCACCGCCAGGAGCACGAACGCGATCAGCGCGACCGGGTTGGGCACGATCAGCGCGATTCCGGCGCCGAAGACAAGCATGGCGGTGAAGATCGGATTGCGCACCAGCCCGAACACCCCGGTGCGGACCAGCGTCGTCGTCTCCGCCGGGTCGACGCCGATCCGCCAGGATTCCCCCATCTGGTTCTGCGCGAACAACGTCGCCGCGATCCCCGCCACCGCGAGCACGAATCCCAGCACCTGCACCGGGAGGCCGGTCACCGGCTCCACCGCCCCGGTGAGCTGGAGCACCACCCCGGCGAGCCCGCTGACGATCGCCACCACGAACCCGGCCCCGGCCAGCCATTCCATCGACCCGAGCCGTCCGCTGACACCCTTGAACCCGGACGACCCGGTCGCGGCGTAGTGCCGCCAGCTGCGCCACCCGAACCCGAGCGCACCGAAGATCACATACAGCACCAGCGCCGCGACAGCCATGATCGTGTCCATGCCCGAATAGTACATGTGATTCTGTATTCAGAAAAGAGTGAATCATTGCGGACGTGGACTCCGGATTTCACCGGGTCCACGTCCGAGACCGTCTCCGGCAGCGCGGTTCAGAGGCGGAAGATGCGACCGCCGACGCCATAGCCCGCACTGGACCAGTTGGGGCCGATACACCCGACGGTCGCCGACTGACCGACGGGCAGATCACGGCGCACGGTGTACTGACCGAGGACCGGCAGACCCGCACTGAAGTCGTAGCCGAGGCAGTCGACCTCGATGCGGTAGGTGCCCGGTGCGCCCTGGCACTGACCGTTGAAAGCCCAGGGACCGTTCATCGAACCCTGACACCCGGGATCGGCGGCGGCGGTCCCGGCCGCCACCCCACTGAGCGCTACCGCCGCGGCGGGGGCTGCCAGGCACAGCGCGAGCACTCGAGCCGAGAATCGCATTCCGTCTCCGATCGTTGTGTGCGATTGATACATGGGATGTATGCGTTCCGGGGTGTCAGCCGTTACAGGGTGGCCGCGGCGGCGATACCCGCATCAACACGCGGGCATTCGGGACGTCGAGTTGCTCGCCACCGAAGCAGTGTCACCGCGACGAGCTACTCTCGTTCCTGAGCCCGGTCACCCGAAGCGCCGCACCGCGCTGGGCGAAACCACAGCTCATGTCAACCAACCCGAGGGGGAACGCCATGCCCGATCCACACCCGTCCGCAACCAGCGCCGTACCGATGCCGCTGTTCAGCGCCCAGCACGACAGCGAGCCGAGCGCCGCCACCGACCCCGCCGCCGGCAACCAACTCCCGACCTTCCTGTCCGCCGCCGCCCACCAGGACCAGCCGTAACCGCGCCGCCGGCAGCACAGGTTCCTCGAGCAGCTACCACGACACCGGTCGACCGTTCCGAACTTGTTGGTGCTCAGTTGTATTCATCGACACCGACGACGGCATCGACCTCTGCCAGGAACCGGATCACCTCCGACTCGAGTGTCCACCCCAGCAGCTGGCTCTCACCAGCCAGCTCCTCTCCCTCGCCGTCATCGTCGTTGAAATAGCGGACCACAGCGAACCATGCACCACCATCGTCCGGATCCCCCTGCTTCAGCTCCCGTGCAAGAGCAATGATCTCGTCCCGATGCGGTGCGAGCCGCTCCATCACGGCAACTCACCTTCCAGGAGATCACCGCTGCCGATCGCACGACCAGTCTGCACGGGACGTGCAGGAGGCCGTGCGCGTAACGTCTCGATCGCACCGGAAGCCGCACAGTCGCGACCAGCCCGACGCCGGAACGTGCGGTGAGCGTGAGTGTTCCGGCATGGGCGCGGGTGAGTCCCGGGGCATGGTGGTGTCGTAGTACGACACCTCAGGTGAGCGAGCCCGAACCAGGGTGACTGCTACAGAATGTCGGGATGAAGGTCTACGCAGGAACCGACGCGGCGACGCCGCTGACAGCGATCGGTGGACTCGCCCGTCGCGCCGAGGCCGCCGGGTTCGACGGGATCCATGTGTCGGAGACGGTCCACGACCCGTTCCTGCTCGCGCTGCCTGCCCTGCAAGCGACACAACGCCTGGTCGTTCGTACTTCGGTCGCGCTGGCGTTCGTCCGTAGCCCACTGTTGACCGCCTATACGGCGTGGGACCTGTCCAAGCTGTCCGGCGGACGGTTCCAGCTCGGGCTCGGCAGTCAGGTCCGGCAGAATATCGAAGACCGCTACGCGATGCCGTGGACTGCCGCACCGGCCACCCGGATGCGGGAGTACGTCGAGGTGGTGCGCGCGGCCTTCGACACCTTCCGCACGGGTGATCTGGTTCCCTTCCACGGCGAGCACTACCGATTTTCCAGGATGCAGCCGTATTTCAATCCGGGCCCGGATCCCAGCACCACCACACCCCCGATCTACCTCGGCGGAGTCGGACCGCGCATCTGCGAAGCAGCGGGTGCTTGCGCGGACGGAATGGTGACCCACCCGACCAACTCGGACCCGCAGTACCTTTCGACTATCTGTATTCCCGCTCTCGACACCGGAGCCCGCGAATCGTCCCGGACGCTGGCGGATTTCGAGATCGTCGCCGGACTGCAGGTCATCACCGGCGCCACCGACGAGGCCGTCAGCCACGAACGTGAGCGACGACGCCGGCTCTTCGCATTTCTCTACTCCACCCCCGCCTACCGTGGAGCGCTGGAACGCAACGGTTTCCACGGATTGCAAGACGAACTGTCCGAACTCGTCCGCGGCGACCAGTGGCAGCGGCTACCCGACATAGTGACCGACGAGGTCCTCGACGCACTGGTACCCACCGCCCGTTACGACGAGCTCGCCTCGACCATCCGCGACCACCTCGGCTCGACCGCACACGGGATCGCCATCCCACTGCCGGAAAACCCCGATCACGACCACGCCATGGCCGATGTCGTCCGAGCACTCCAGTCGACGCCCACACACCGGACCGCACCGACGCGCCGGGCATGAACGGAAGGGGCTGCTGCATGATCCCGCGACAGTGGTTCTGCTCGAACAGCTGGTGCGGCCATGATGGCCCGAGTTCGATCGGGACCAATTGCCGAGCCGGGCCTGCCTTCGACGACGACGGTGATAAGAGCCCCTAACAGGTTCGGTCAGGTAGCGATGAGACCCACTGTCGTGCAGTATGTTTCGCCGTGGCGGCGCCGTGGATCGTGGATGATGAGTTGT
>NZ_JBHZBX010000020.1:0-53581 GCF_042755165.1 Nocardia sp. NPDC059177
ACACTCACTTCTGCGCCTTCCTCACACTGGCCGGCGCGCTGACCGGATACAAGAAGCTCGCGAAGGCCCGATCAACCACATGAGACATGGTCTAAGTCCGTTCGATTCCGCCCCGACCTGCCCATTTATCCGAACATCGGGTGAATACCCGAGGTGCGGTGCGGACAGGCTTTCGAGATCGACAATGCGTATCCCGACCGGCTCCTTCCAGGGCTGCGACTCGGGCGACGTGTGGGGCGAGATGCCGCAAGAGGACCGCCAAAGCGGAGTTTCCGCGGACGAATTTATGTACTCATGGGTCTACGTTGGCCGATATGTTTCCGGCGGGCCCCAAATGACTGTAGTCGATCCAGGCCAACGGATTGGCAAGCGTGTCAGTTCGATGTTCTGTGGCCAAGTCACTACGCATGGCTCGGAGCGAGTGGTGCAGTGCGATTCCAGGATCGAGGTGTGATCGAAGCGCGGCGTAGAAGTGCGAAGCAACGCGTTTCGCGATGGCGTCGTCGATGGGTTGGCGTGCTGCGATGACGTGGCGGAAGCCGGTCATATGGAAAGCAGCAGCCAGGTGGAGTGTTTCATCAGGGTGGTTGGGGTCGGCAGCGGCGCTGGAGCAGGCGGAGAGGTAGGCCAGTTCGGCATCGTTCGGGATCGCCATGGCGATGTCGGCCAGGGTAATCGTGGCGTCGGTGGCGAGCAGGGCTGCATCGGTTGGTCCGGTGAGGGTTCCTCGGCCGTGGCCAGCAAAGTGAAACCAGCTGTGTTCGCGGATTTGTCGCAGGACTTCATGCTTTGTGGCTGCACTGCCGGACACGCGTGTTGCTGGTATCGGTGCATTCTCGAGCACGACATCGATCTCTTCGAGAACGTTCGCCAGCGTCTTCGTTGAATCGGCTGGCGCAGCGACTGAGACAGCGAGTAGGCGTTTTTTGATGTGAGGGTGGTGCGGCCTGTTGTGAGCGCGGATCAGGTCCTCCAACGAAGTAAAGTTTCCGGACACGATTCTGTCGATCACCGCGTTGCCGCTGCCGTTGTGGTGTCCCGTAGCGTGGAGCGGGAGGCTGACCAGTGACCCGGTGGGACTCCACCACACCCGCGGCCATGAAGTTGCGGCAGTTGGCGAGGTGGTGTACCCCAGTTCTTGTAGTACAGGCCCGGTGATCGACTGCCACGCCCACGCTAGGATCGCATACTGTTCCTCGATGGCGGCCTGATAGCCCGCCCAGGCGGTGCGGGTTCCCGGTCTGCCTCGTTTGCGATTCTGAAGCAATTGGTGGCGCATCGCGCGAGTCATGTTGAGCGCTTTAGCGAAAGCTTGCATTCTATCGTCAATGACATGCTCGTTGGTCGGCAATGCGAGTCGGGTGATCGCAAATTCTCCGTCGGAGCTGCGAAGTAGAAGTGCGTCACATTTTGCCCGTGCAACGTTTACGATAACTGCCGGGCCGGCCGCAAGTAGAGAATGTAGCGCTTCTGGAGCGGGCGGCTCAAGGCTTCGTTTACTCAGGGTCGCAAGTATTTCGCGCCGTTGTGCGTTTAGCGCTCGAAGTCGTTCGCCGCGCTGGGTAGGAAGTTGTCTGGCGATCGTGTCGCTCGTTTCGTCCCCGTTGACCGTTAGAAGGTTTAGTTCAGCATGCACGGCACCGAGTCGGTCGATGTCCTCGCGTGACGAGTCGCCCCTACCGGCAAAATCATTTCTGGTGTCAGCGATTTGAGCCCACATCCGGTTCCGTCCTTGTTCGAGGACACTGATCGCGACGATCGGAAGATTGAGTTCGAGGGCGATCAACGCTGCTTCCGAGGCGAATCCTGACCATTCGCGCAGCGCGGCGGCACGGTCGGCAAGTCTCATACCGTGCCAGTCGATAGCGCTGAACAACGAGAACGCAACCTGGACCCCTTCAAGTGCGGCGACCAGGTCGATGCAGGCGGCGTAGCGGACCCAGTTCCGTGCCGCCTTGCCGCGGTCAGATGCAGGGCATCCCGCTGCCATTCGGGCCTCATCGTACAGTTTGAGCAGTGCCGGCAACATGGTGGTGAACGAGTCCGCACTGCCGACCACCAGCAGGCGGTTCGCCTGAGCGTTGAGCACATGTGCCCGAAGGTACTGACCAGGTGGCGACGCCTTGATCGCCGACTCGCCAAGTCGAATCGCCAGCACCGCATCGGAGAGCGTGCTGGTTACCGTGTAGCGGGTCACGACCATGCTGGAATAAGTATTCAGTCGGCGACTGCGCTCGGTTCCAGTCCAGGGAGACTCCTCCACCGCGCGCCGTGCCAGCGACACTGCAAGATCGATGTCTTTACGATCTTTATTGATGAGGTATCGCGTTTGCAGTGCGTTGGCGAGGTTTGCGAGCCGGGTGGGTCGATTGTACTCGCGAGGAAAAGTCTTTGCCACGGACGAGTTGTAGTACTCAATGGCCCTATCGAGAAGAAGTGGATCGTCGGTTCGATTGTACAGTCCGGAATAAGCACTACCCAGGTTGGCGAGTACAGAGGAAGCAATTCTGAGCTCATGCGCCATAGGTGAGTCTACGGCGTGTTCCTTTGCCTCGCCGAGAACGTGGATCGCCATATGCAGGTCCGCGAGTTCACCGAAGAGTTCCTCGCGTCGAATGAGGGATGTTCCCAGCTCATTTCGAATCCGGATCTGGGAATGGGACAGCCTACTGGCGTCGAGAACAAGCAGGTCCCGCAGCTCGCGGATTGCGGCGTCGAGGTCGGCATGGTCGCCGCGTTGCTCGAATCGCATGCGCAGGAGACTGGCGTAGCTGGCAGCCGCATGCTCGGCCGTCATTTCTGGATCATTGGTGGGGTCGTGCCGGAGGAGCGCTATCGCGGCCGTCACATGATCGATCGCTGTATCGAGGTCGGCGCGGGCACCTGAGCGAGCTGCTCGGTCCTTCCACAGCTGCGCATGGGCGTGAGAGAAGGCGCCATGCCGTGGGTCACCATGGTCTTGCATAAACGTCTCTGCGAAGTCGATCGCATGATCCAGTACGGAAGGATTTCCTGTGCGCCAGTATGATGCCGCGAAGTCGAGGAGCGCGGCAGTCGCACTCTTGACATCGTTCGACGGCGCGAAGCCGCCTGGATCTGTCATTGGATATCCTTCAGACGTGCTCGCACTTGCGCAAGGTTGGCGCGCGCCAGCGCTTGGGCGCCGCCCCGGACGTGGTCTTGCGCCGCAGTTAGGTACTCGACTGCTCGCCCCAGGTCGCTGGGGTCAGCGGAGAATTCGAACCGAGCACCGTACGCGGTTCCGAGATCATGGACCATCGATCCCCAGTACCGTTCGGTTCGCGGGTAGCCATCGAGCGCGTGCACGAGGTGCCTGATGCGCAGATCGAGATCGGTGGGGTTGCGCAGCAATTCAAATCGATCATCGATCAATTCCGACAGCAGGGCGTGCAATGGTGGCAAAGAGGGCACCGTGTGCTCATCGCCCGCAGCGAGCATCAATGATCGTTCACGGCCGATGCCTTCGATTGGCACCATGGACGGTGTCCGAGTTTGGTAGCCATCAATGAGCGCAGTCGCCTCGTCGATGACCGCATCCAGCTCAGGTACAGCCCCGACAACCTTCACCATATCCCCGAACACGGTCAATAGGTGGCGAACCAGCGACTCCCACTCCAGACTCTGGGGTACGGCCTCGCTGATCGCACTCCGATAGGACTGCGCGGCATCCGAGAATCGTTGCGGGTCCCGTTCGGCATACGCACGTACGTGAAGTGCAGCGCCAAGGTGTTCGAGTACGCGCCTTCGTTCGGCGCCGGTAGTCAGATCGAGCGCCAGATTGTAAAATCTCGCAGACTCGGTCAGATGATCGGCGTCATGTGTGAGCTCGGCGAGCTCGACGAGCAAGGTTCCAAGGGCATCGAGATCGCGTGCCGATGGTCCGGGGTCACTCGCACTGGAAGCCGTTGGCACACAAGCATCCTGCAAAATCTTGATCGCCGACTCTAGTACCATCAGGTCGCCGGTCACCGCGTATAGTGCACGCCGCAAAAAGCTCCACGCGGACAAGCAGTCCCGAACAGCCGTACGGTCTTTCACGTTTTGGGCAACACACCTGAATGCGTCTTCCGCAATCGATTGGGTTTCGAGGCCGATGCCACGACTGCCACCCATTGCGAACACGGATATCGCATTGCGAACCACTCGAGGTACGGAATCGGACTGAGGCAGAGGGGTTCCCGGTCTGCGCAACCGAGAAATCGCCGCGGACAGGTTGAGATCCACCGAGGTTGCGTATCCGCCCGGAATCACAGCAGGGTAGACGGTGAGGCACTGCAGCCAACTGACCGCCAGCAATCCCGCAGCGTTCTCCGCGCCTTGAGACTGCAGGCTTTCCACTGTGAGGGTCAGGACTTCGATCGAGGTATTGCGTTCACCCGAGTCACTTGGAGCAAGTGCCGAACCACGCGGTTGACCGTCCCATGACCGAAGCTGTTCGATCAGATTCTGAAACACGCCACGCCCCCTTTCCACTACTAGCTCCAATGTACGCCGATGGACGTCAGATCCGGTGCAGGAGCGCTAGTCTGGAACAGACACGATGATGATCGGGGGAAGAGATTCGTTGAACGACATCGACCTCAAGCGCATCTTCCGGCATGTGGTCACCGAAGGTATGGATCCCACGCCTGCCATGCCTGTTGTGGTGATCGACTCGGTTGCGCAGGACTCGCTCAGCGAGCGAGTGGTGGCTGCGGCAGGTCAACTGCAGGCGGTGTTCGATGGGCAGCCACAGATCGTTGCGGTACTGGTCCAGATAGACGGCATCGAAATCGGTGTGGCAACCCGCTCAGACTATCCCCCCGGCGACCTGTCGGGTGAAGGTGACGGGGGCGGGGCTACTTTCCGCACCGGGGAAGGTGACCGAGCCTCGCTACCTGGGTGGTCATCGCGTTACCACGTGTCGGCTCACACCTGTCCGCAGTGCACGCAAACGGTCTACACGACGGCCGCCTCCCCACCGAAATGTCCTCTGTGTCGATTGCAGACGGCATGAACCTGTCCGCAATTCTGAGCCCGGCTTCGGGAGCGCTCAGTGGCCGCTTCGTCCTGATCTCGTATCTGCCGACGGTCAGTTCCGCGGTGTTCCTACTTGTCTTGGTTTGGGCCGGTGCGCCGGGCGAACAACTTGACTTCGGTCAAGCGTGGCAGACAGCTACGGCGCTGAGTATCGGGGAATTGGTCCTGCTGTGGATTGCCGTCACGCTTGTCGCGGTCGTCGGATACCCCTTCCAGCTTTCGCTCGTCAGAGTTCTCGAAGGGCATTGGCCACCGCTCCTCAAACCGCTGACAGCACTGTCAGTCAAGCTCCAGGATCGCAAGCGAGACCGATTGATACGCAGCATGATCCATCACGGCACGTACCCGACTCCCTCAGAGGCGAACCGCATTGGAGTGGCTGAATCGAAGTCGCGGATGCTGTTTCTGCCTGTGGAATTCCGGTCTCTGCCCACCGCCTTGGGTAACGTTCTGGCCGCCATGGCGTATCACGCCGGCTCGGCCTATGGCATGGATGTGGTGGTGGTGTGGCCTCGCGTTTACCCCTTACTGGCGGCGGATACGAAAGCCATTGTGGACGACCGTCGCGATGCCATGGACAGTGGCTGTCGTCTTGCAGCGACCGCGATGGTCAGCGCGACTGCCTCGACGTGGCTGCTTTGGTCGGCCGGCGGTTGGTGGCTGTTGATCGTGCCCGCGCTGCTCGGTGTTTCCTATACCGCCTACCGAGGTGCTGTCACAGCTGCGGTCTCGTACTCAATCGCGGTCTCGGCGGCGATCGACACACACCGATTCAACCTTTACGACAAGCTTTGCCTGCCGCTGCCCACAAGCCTGGCCTCCGAGAGGGAGGTTAACGAACGACTGAGTCAACACTGGCGCCAGGGTGGTCCCTATCCCGACCTCACCTACCGTCGTAGCGAACCCTGAACCGTGTTAGCACTGCCGTCGCAGATCGGTCTGTCACCGGATTGTGCAGCGCGTGGTCGTGGCCGCTGCGCTTGCCGCGCCGACTTGCCGGGCGGTGTGTGAGGCGGACAGATCGGTCGGATACGAATCGCTCGAACCCTCGACACTCGAGTACGACGAAGTGCAGCGCGATGTCTACACCTCGACCATGGCGGCCGAAAAGGACGCGCTGCGCGCCACCGACCGGTCCCTGCGCGACGATGCCTACCAGCACAGCAGGCCGACGCTGCAAGAAGGAAGCACAGCCGCACTCACCGCGGCCGCGACCGCGGGCGGAACCGCATTCGTGCTGGCCGTGGTCGCCAAGCGCCGGGAAGGCAAACGGCTCACCGAGTTCAGCGGGAGCGACTGGATCGACATCGCGGGCGCGACCGGCTCGGGTGTCGGCAAGGGCGGCATCCGGGGACTGAGCATCTACGCCCTCACCAATTTCACCGCGACCTCCGCAGCCGTCGCCAGCTCGATCGTCACCACCTCCTTCAGCATCGCCGAGCAAGCGAACAAGTTCCGCCGCAACGAGATCGGCGAACTCGAGTTCATCGAGAACTCCGAACTCATCGCCTTGGAGGCCGCGATACGCGCGCTGTCCGCTGTCATCGGTCAGGCGACCATCCCCGTCCCGGTCATCGGCGCTGTCATCGGCACCACGGTCGGCACTGTGATGCACAAGGCCGTCGCATCCTCGTTGACCCAGCGAGAGGCGGCGCTGATCGAGCGCTACCTCGACGAACAGCGCGCACTCGACGAGCAACTCGCTGCGGAGTACCAGGCGATCCTGGACAAGCTGGACCAGTCCATGTCGAACTACCTCGGGCTGCTCGACCGAGCCTTCTCCCCTGACGTGCAGGTCGCGCTCATCGGATCGGTCGAGCTGGCGACGGAACTCGGCGTAGCGTCGGACGAGATCCTGGATTCCGAGGAGAAGATCGACGCCTTCTTCCTCGACTAGCAAACGGACCGGAATCCTTGCCGTATTCTTGGCCGCGGCTCGAAACCAAAAAGGTCAGGCACGGTGATCGTGCCTGACCTGGTGGTTGCGCTCCCCCATCTGGACTCGAACCAGAAACCTGCCGATTAACAGTCGGCTGCTCTGCCAATTGAGCTATAGGGGATTGTCCCGGGTGGTCTACTCGGGTGGTCTGCCTTGGCGGGCTGACCGAGATGAAACTTTAGCGTATGCGGTCGCGGGTTCCCAAATCGGGGCTCTACCTGCGGACATGCGGTGGATAACGATGTGTCTACATTGGGTGGCCGGATCGACAGGGGTGGGGCGGCTGGGGCAGGATGGAGCGCGCACACGACGTGGGAGGAGCTCCAAGAAGATGCTGCGGTTGATCATCGGCGTAGCGGCCGGGTATGTGCTGGGCACCAAGGCCGGGCGGGCGCGCTACGAGCAGATCAGTGCGGCGACGCGGGCTGTCACGGGGTCGCCGGTGACGAAGAAGCTGGTGTCGGTGGGACGGCAGCGACTGTCGGACAAGTTGAGCACGCAACCGAAGCTGGAACCGATGGAACCGATCGACGAGCGCACCACCGTGCTGATCCCGCACAACCAGCTGCGTCGCTGACTCAGACGCCCGCGTAGCCTTCGCTGCCCATCGCCTGGGCGGCGAGGCTCTTGCGGTACTGCTCGAGCGCCACCAGGTCGCCGAACAGGGCCATGTAGGTGTCGGGTTCCTCGCTGGCCGAGAGGCGTTGCAGCTTCGATTTCAGCTCGGCGATCTGCCGGCCGACCCAGGCTTCCTGGGTGCGGGCGAGGATGCCGGAGATGAAGCGCGGGATGTCGTTCTGGGAGCGTACCGGCAGCTGTTCGCCGGCCAGTTCGGAGACCAGGGCGCGGATCATCAGGTCGTCGGTGTGATCGGCGACGGCGGCCACCCATTCGGCGCCGCTGAGTCCGGCCGCGGTGCCGCCCGCCTTGGCGATCATGATCCGGACCGCGATGTAGGCGGGGTGGGTGAAGGCGGCGGTGTCGATGGCGTCGAAGGACGCACCCGCGATGCCGGGGTATTGCAGTGCGGCACTGAGGGATTGACGCTGAGCGAACAGCACCGGGTCGTTCGGGGCGGGCCGGACCGAGGAACTCTCCTCGACGCGAGGGGCGGGAATCGCTGCGGCACCGGATTTTCCGGTAGCAGGCGTGGCACCCATCCGGTTCTTCTTGGCTTCCTCACCGACGCGGCGCACGACGAGCTGGATGTCGTCCCAGCCGACCCAGCCGGCCAGTTTGGTCGCATAGCCCTTCCGGGTGGCGTTGTCCTTGATCTGGGCCACCACGGGCACCGTGCGGCGCAGCGCCTCGACCCTGCCCTCGACATCGTCGAGGTTGTGTTCGGCGAGCAGGCCGCGAATCACGAACTCGTAGAGGGGGGTTCGGCGCGCGACCAGGTCGCGGACGGCGGCGTCGCCGGAGTGCTGACGCAGTTCGCACGGGTCCTGACCGTCGGGGGCGACGGCGATGTAGGTCTGGCCGGCGAGTCGCTGATCACCGCTGAAGGCCTTCAGGGCGGCGGCCTGGCCCGCGGCGTCACCGTCGAAGGTGTAGATGATCTCGCCGCGCCAGAAGTTGTCGTCCATCAGCAGCCTGCGCAGTACCTGCAGGTGTTCCTCGCCGAAGGCGGTGCCGCACGAGGCGACGGCGGTCTTCACCCCGGCCAGGTGCATGGCCATCACGTCGGTGTAGCCCTCGACGACGACGGCTTGATGTCCCTTGGAGATCTCGCGCTTGGCGTGGTCGAGCCCGAACAGCACCTGGGACTTCTTGTACAGCAACGTTTCCGGCGTGTTCACGTATTTGCCGGGCATGGTGTCGTCGTCGAAGAGTTTGCGCGCGCCGAAGCCGATCACCTCGCCGCCGAGATTGCGGATCGGCCAGAGCAGCCGGCGATGGAACCGGTCGATCGGTCCGCGCTTGCCCTGCTTGGACAGCCCGGCCGCTTCCAGTTCCTTGAACTCGAAACCTTTGCGCAGCAGGTGTTTGGTGAGCACGTCCCAGCCGCCGGGCGCGTACCCGCAGCCGAACTGCTGGGCCGCGGCGCCGTCGAAATTGCGGTCGGTCAGGTACTTGCGGGCGGTCTCGGCCTCGGGTTCGCGCAGCTGCGCCACATAGAACTCGTGCGCGGCGGCATTGGCGGCGACCAGCCGGGAGCGGGTGCCGCGGTCGCGCTGGACCGAGGTGCCGCCGCCCTCGTAGTTGATCTGGTAGCCGATCCGGTCGGCCATCTGCTCGACGGCCTCGACGAAACCGATGTGCTCGATCTGCTGCAGGAACTTGTAGACGTCCCCGCCCTCGCCGCAACCGAAGCAGTGGAACAGGCCGTGGTTGGGGCGCACGTGGAACGACGGGGACTTCTCGTCGTGGAACGGGCACAGGCCCTTGATCGAGTCGGCGCCGGCGCGTTTGAGCGCGACGTACTCACCGACTACGTCTTCGATCCGGACACGTTCACGGATCGCCGCGATATCGCGATCTGGGATTCGTCCGGCCACGAGAGAAGTCTAGTGGGTCGAGCTCAGCGGCAGTCCAGCGAGGCGGCCACGCGCTCGAAGCGGCTCTCGGTGTAGGAGGCGATCTGGTCGATCACCACGCGCACCCGGGCGGTGTCGTCGGTGGCGGCGTTCCACCAGGGCAGCATCTGGTCGTCCAGGTGCGCGGGCGCGGTGGTGAGCAGCCGGTCGGCGACGGCCTGCACGCGGTCGCGCTGGGTCTGCTGACGGGCCAGGTGACCGCGGTCGGAGCGCACATAGCGCAGGGCGACGGTCTTGAGCACGGCCACCTCGGCCGCGACGATCGGCGGCACGATCAGGTCGGCCTGGTAGCGGATCAGCGGGCCGGGACCGTAGCGCTGCTCGGTGGCGGCGATGGCGGCGGTGGCGAAGCGGCCGACGAGCTCGCTGGTGAGCCGTTTGAGCGCCACCGAGGCGGCGAAGGTGCCGTCGTAGTTCACCGCGTCGGCGACGACGTCGAGTTCGGAGAGCCGTTGCGCGGCGGCGGCGAGGGCGTCGATGGACTGGTCGGGGTGCTGGCCGTGGCCCTGTTCGGCCAGGGCGGCCTGTTCGGCGGGGTCGGCCAGGGCGCGCAGGTCGATCCGGCCGACGATCACGCCGTCCTCGACATCGTGCACGGAGTAGGCGACGTCGTCGGACCAGTCCATGATCTGGCATTCCAGGCTCTGGGTGCGCTCGGGCGCGTCCTTGCGGATCCAGGCCAGGCGTTCGAGATCGTCGTCGTAGGCGCCGAACTTGGTGCCGGAACCGCTTCTGCCCCACGGGTATTTGATGGTCGCGTCCAAGGCCGCGCGGGTCGGGTTGAGACCGGCGCTCTCCCCGGCCGGGTCCAGGACCTTGGGTTCCAGGCGGGTCAGGATGCGCAAGTTCTGCGCGTTGCCTTCGAAACCACCGTATTCGTCGGCGAATTCGTCGAGGGCGCGTTCGCCGTTGTGGCCGTAGGGCGGGTGGCCGATGTCGTGGGCGAGGCCGGCCAGGTCGACGAGGTCGGGGTCGGCGCCCAGACCGTCGGCGATGCTGCGGCCGATCTGGGCGACCTCGAGGGAATGAGTGAGGCGGGTGCGCGGGGTGTCGCCTTCGCGCGGGCCCATGACCTGGGTCTTGTCGGCGAGGCGGCGCAACGCGGCCGAGTGCAGCACGCGCGCCCGGTCCCGCGCGAACTCGCTGCGGTGACCGTTGCCTGGTGCGTCGGGCCAGGCGATCTTGCCGGGCTCGGGGACCAGGCGTTCCCGGTCGTGCGCGGTGTAGCCGTCGGTCATCTCACTGTCCCGCCTCGTAGGGGAAGTCTGCGGAGAAATGGGTGAGCTGATACCAGAGCAGCGCCCCGGTCTCGCGGGCGATGCCATGGAACTGCGACTCCCTGGTGTAGACGGCCGGGCCGGTGCGGGTGGGTGCGGCCCACGCGCTCAATCCGGCGTCTCTGGCCATCGTTCTGGTCCGGAGTGAATGCCATGGATCGCTGACGAGTACGGCCGATGACAAGCCGCGTTCGCGCATGGCGGCGGCGACCGCCTCGACACTGCGCAGGGTGTCGGACCCGGTTTCCACGGCGAGGATCCGGTCGCTGGGCACGCCGTTGTCCTCGAGGTAGCTCTTGCCTGAGGCGGCCTCGGTGTAGAGGTCGCCCTCCTGTTTGCCGCCGACGGTGATCACCAGCGGTGCGACGCCTGCCTCGTAGAGGCGTCCGGCCTGGTAGAGCCGGGCTTCGAACACCGACGACGGCGTGCCGGAGTATTGCGCGGCGCCGAGCACCACGATCGCGTCAGCCGGGGTGTGGTTATCGATCCGGGCGACTTGCCACACGCGAAACGCCGTCCCGCCGACCAGCACCAACCCGATCAGCACGGCCCCCGCGATCAACCGGCCGATCCACAGCGACACCGTCGGCATCAGCCCGCGCGGACGCCTGGCATCCGGGGCGGGCACGGCCGTTCGCGAGAAACCCGATTTCACCTTCGTCAGTCTGCCAGGTCGCCCCGACGGGCCGTGCCGTCAATGCATCACCAGCGGGTTCCGGTCCGGTGAACTCGGCGCGAGCGAGCGCTCACCAGCCGCGTGCGCGCCATTCGGGCAGGTGGGGGCGGTCGGCGCCGAGGGTGGTGTCGTCGCCGTGGCCGGGGTAGACGACGGTGTCGTCGGGGTAGCGGTCGAAGAGTTTGGTGGTGACGTCGGTGAGGAGGGTGTCGAAGTCGGTGGGGTTGTGGGTTTTGCCGATTCCGCCCGGGAACAAAGAGTCGCCGGTGAAGAGGTGGGCGCGATGCGCGCCGTCGACGAGGGCCAGGGCGATCGAGCCGGGGGTGTGGCCGCGCAGGTGGATCACGTCGAGGGTGAGGTCGCCGAGCTGGACGGTGTCGCCGTCGGCGAGCAGGCGGTCGGGGGGTACCGGGAGGGCGGCCGCGTCGAGGGGGTGGGCGGCGGTGGGGGTGCCGAGGGCCGCGGTGACCTCGGCGAGGGCAAGCCAGTGGTCGGGGTGCAGGTGGGTGGTGACGATCAGTTCGAGCCGGCCGGGGGTTTCCTGGCCGGTGAGTTCGAGGATGCGGGTGGCGTCGTTGGCGGCGTCGATCAGGAGCGCGGCGCCGGTGGACGCGCACTGCACGAGGTAGGTGTTGTTGTCCATCGGGCCGACGGACATCTTCACGATGCGAGCGCCGGGTACCTCGCGCTGCTGAGCGGCCTCGCCCGCGGTGACGTGTCCGGTGTAGGGGCGATCGACTGTGACCATGCGCCGATCGTAGAAGCCACGCTGCGCGCTGTCGTGCCCGCGTGCTCGGCGTGCGCCCGTTAGATTCGACACATGCGGCAGTCCACGAGGAGTTCGGCCCCAGGATCGGTTCCGGTGCGCACGGCGGCCGGTCTGCTGTGCGCGGTGCTCGCCGCGATGAGCCTGCTGTGCGCGCCGGGTGCGCGCGCCGAAGCGCCCGCGCGGATGGGGCCGCAGGTGGTCGACAGTGCCGAGGTGCTCAGCGGCGCGGACGAGGCCAGGGTGCTCGCGGCGGCCGACCGGCTGTACCTGGACCACCAGGTGAAACTCTGGGTGATCTACGTGCGGGACTTCGCGGGGATGGCACCGCGCGACTGGGCCGCCCGGACCGCCGAGCTCTCCGGGTTCAGCGATCACGACCTGCTGTTCGCGGTGGCGGTCGAGGATCGCGGGTACTGGCTGAACGGGACACTGCCCGACGAGATCACCGACAGCGAGCTGGACTCGCTGCTGGCCGGCACGGTGGAACCCGCGCTGCGCGACGGGAAATGGGCGCAGGCCGCGGTCGACACTGCCAACGGTCTCGGCTCCGCGATGAGCGGTGCGAAGGTGCCGTGGCAGACCTTGCTGATCATCGCCCTGGTGGTCGTAGCGGTGGCCGGTGGCCTGATCCTGTTCGCCCGCAAGCGCCGCCGGGATCGCGATCAGGCCGAACTCGTCACCGCGCGCGAGCTCGATCCGGCCGATTCGGCGGCCGTCGCGCGGCTGTCGCTACCCACCCTGCACGCGCTGTCGCGGGAGCGACTGGTCGAGATCGATGACGCGGTGCGGACCAGCACCGAGGAATTGGCGCTGGCCACCGGTGAATTCGGGGAGACGGCGGTGACGCTGTTCCGCACGGCGCTCGATGCCGCGCGCGCGGCCACCGCCAAGGCGTTCACCATCCGGCAGCAGCTCGACGACGCCGTGCCCGAGACCCCGGATCAGCAGCGCGGCATGCTCGTCGAGCTGATCGCCACCGCGGGTATCGCCGATCGCGAACTCGACGCCCAGGTGGCCGATTTCGACGCCATGCGCGATCTGCTCATCGACGCGCCCGCCCGGCTCGACGGGCTGACCCGCGACATCGTCGACCTGACCGCGCGCACACCGGCCTCGGACGCCGAACTGGCCCGGCTGAATTCGGCCTATCCGGCCTCGGTGCTGGCGCCGGTCCACGACAACGTGCGGATGGCGGCCGAGCGGATCGGTTTCGCCGAACAGAACATCGACACCGCCCGCACCGCGCTGACCAGGCCGGTCGGCGAGCAAGGCGGCGCGGTCGCGGCGATCCGCGCGGCCGAGGGCGCAATCGGGCAGGCTCGCACGCTGCTCGACGCCGTCGACCAGGCGGCGGCGAATATCCAGCAGGCCCGGGACGGGCTGCCCGCGGCGCTCGACGAACTCCGCGACGATCTCGCCGCGGCGGCGGGCCTCACCGAATTCGGCGGTCCCGAACTGGCCGCCGCGACCGAGGCGGCCACCACCGCCCTCGGCACGGCGAGCGCGGACAGCGACCCGCTCGGCGCCTTCCACAGTGCGGTGACCGCCGACGCGGAACTGGACCGGGCCATCGCCGCGGCTTCGGATCGCAAACTCGCGGTGCAGGATCTGCGGCGCAGGCTGGATCGGGCGCTCACCGACGCGGCGGCACGCATCGAGGCGGCCTCGTCGTTCATCACCACGCGGCGCGGCGGGGTGGATGCCGAGGCGCGCACCCGGTTGTCGGAGGCGCAACGTCATCTCGACGAGGCGCGCGGGTTGGCGGCGAGCGCGCCCGATCGGGCACTGGCCGGTGCGCAGACGGCGGCCGAGCTCGGTGGGCGGGCCTTGCGGCTGGCACAGGCCAGTGTGCGGGCCTGGGAGACACGTCAGCCGATGTCGGGTGGGGCGCAGACGGGGGCGGTGCTGGGCGGGATCCTGCTCGACGGGCTGCTGCGCGGGGCGATGAGTGGCGGCGGGTCGCGTGGTCGCGGATACGGCGGCGGTGGCTACCGGCCGGGTTCGTACGGCGGGTCGTCGGGGTCGCGGCGGGTGAGCCGGGGCGGCCGGTTCTGACCAGGTCGGCTTGACCTTCACACCGTGTGAGGTCGTAGACCGGAGGCGTCATGTTCAGTATCGGAGATTTCGCCAGGCACGGGCAGGTGTCGGTGCGCATGCTGCGCCACTCGACGTGGTCGGGTTGTTGCGGCCCGCGCGGGTCGATCCGCCCGATCAGGATGTTGTCGTCCCGGGCTCAGGCGGTGGCGGCCTCGTCGCCGGCCTGGTCCGGGATCAGCTCCGTGGTGATCGCGGTGAGTAGTTCGGCGGCGCGGATGCCGCCGCCGAGGCGGGCGAGGGTGAGTTTGCCGCGGTAGGTGTAGATCAGGAAGGTGGCCGCGGCCGAGGCGCCGGTGGAGGGGCGGGGGTGGGCGGAGAGGTAGACGATCTCGTAGTCGTCGATGAGCAGACCGGCCGGGGCGCGGAAGGCCGGGACCGTTCCGGTGTTGGTGAGCGCGAGGTGGCCTGCGGTCGAGTGGATGCGGCCGGGGCCGAAGAAGTCGGGGAAGTGCAGGACCGACTGTTCGATCAGGCCGGTGGCCAGGTCGTTGTGCAGGTGCGTGCCGATGCGGCGGGCCAGGGCGACCGGATCGGAGGTGTCAGCGACGCCGGTGGTGAAGGCGGCGAGGCCGGAGATGTTGGTGCCTGCCGCGGGCGGCAGCGGCGGGTCGAGCCGCCTGCGCAGGTCGACCGGGTAGAGACAGCCGACCTGGTCGACGTCGTAGACGGTGGCGAAGGCGCGCAGCACGGCCGCGGTGACCAGCCCGTTCACACTCACCTCGTGCGCGCGGGCCAGGTCGAGCACCCGCGCGGTCTCCTCGGCGTCGAGCTGGATGCGGGCGGGCCGGGCAAGCGCGGCCGACGACGGTGGCGACGGCTCGACCACGCCGACCGCGTCGGCGACGACCAGCGCACGGGTGACCGGCTCCAGGCCGGAACGCGGCCCGCGCACGGTGCCCCGTTGCGCCAGCAGCGATTCCACCGACACCGGATACTCCCGCGGCAGGGCTGCGATCGCGCCGGTCTCGACATGGTCGGTGTAGTACCCCCACAGCCGCGCGAACAACTCGACGCAGTGTCCGGCATCGGCGACGCTGTGGTGCACGAACAGGGTGATCCTGGCCCGATCCTCTTCGGCGAGCACCACATCCAGGTAGCCCAGCTGCGCGGCGGGGTCCATCGACTCGACCGGGATCCGCACCTCGTCGGGATCACCGAAACCCACCCACGCGCCGACGGGCTCGATGTGCTCGGGGCGCAGCAGGATTCCGTTCTCGTCCGCGTCCTCGACGATCCGGCACACCAGGATCGGGAAGGCCCGCTGCAAGGCGGCGAAGGCCGCGCCGAGCGCCGCGGCGTCGAGTTCGCCACGCACCGTCACCGACCGTCCGGTGAACGTCGCGTGCCGGACGAACCGCTGTTCCGACGGGTCGAGCACCCGCACCACGTCTTCCGTTTCCCACAGCACAACGGAAAGAGTGCGGCACGAGCACGACCAACGCAAACCGTCAGCTACGCACTTGTGATCGCCTCCACCCCACCCACTCTGGTGGCGCGCGTTCGTCCGAGTACGCGAGAAGCCCGCACCGGCGTGGGTGTGGGCTTCTCGTGGGGACTTATGCGCCGAGGAGGCGGGTTGCCAGGTAGGACTCGACCTGATCCAGGGCGATGCGTTCCTGGGCCATCGAGTCGCGCTCGCGGATCGTCACGGCCTGGTCGTCGAGGGTGTCGAAGTCGACCGTGATGCAGAACGGGGTGCCGATCTCGTCCTGGCGACGGTAGCGGCGTCCGATGGCGCCCGCGTCGTCGAAGTCGACGTTCCAGTGCTTGCGCAGCTGCGCGGCGAGGTCCTTGGCCTTGGGGGTGAGGTCGGCGTTGCGCGAGAGCGGCAGCACCGCGGCCTTGACCGGCGACAGGCGCGGGTCCAGCCGCAGGCTGATCCGCTCCTCGGTGGTGCCCTTGGCGGTGGGTACCTGGTCGACGGTGTAGGCGTCGACCAGGAACGCCATCAGCGAACGGGTCAGACCGGCCGCGGGCTCGATGACGTAGGGGGTGTAGCGCTCACCGGAGGCCTGGTCGAAGTAGCCCAGGTCGGTGCCCGAGTGCTTCGAGTGGGTTTTGAGGTCGTAGTCGGTGCGGTTGGCGATGCCCTCGAGCTCGCCCCACTCGCTGCCCTGGAAGCGGAAGCGGTACTCGATGTCGGTGGTACCGGCCGAGTAGTGCGACAGCTTTTCCTTGGGGTGGTCGAACAGGCGCAGGTTTTCGGGATCGATGCCGAGGTCGGTGTACCAGGCCAGGCGGGTGTCGATCCAGTACTTGTGCCACTCGGCGTCTTCACCGGGCTTGACGAAGAACTCCATCTCCATCTGCTCGAACTCGCGGGTCCGGAAGATGAAGTTGCCGGGGGTGATCTCGTTGCGGAAGCTCTTGCCGATCTGGGCGATGCCGAACGGCGGCTTCTTGCGCGCGGTGGTCTCGACGTTCTTGTAGTTGACGAAGATGCCCTGCGCGGTCTCGGGGCGCAGGTAGTGCAGGCCCTCTTCGTCGTCGACCGGGCCGAGGAAGGTCTTGAGCAGGCCGGAGAAGTTCTTCGGCTCGGTCCACTTGCCGGGCTGGCCGGTCTCGGGGTCGTTGATGTCGGCCAGGCCGTTGGCCGGCGGGTGGCCGTGCTTCTCCTCGTAGGCTTCCAGGAGGTGGTCGGCGCGGTAGCGCTTGTGCGTGTGCAGCGACTCGACCAGCGGATCGGAGAAGGTCTCGACGTGGCCGGAGGCCTCCCAGACCTGGCGCGGCAGGATCACCGAGGAGTCCAGGCCGACGACATCGTCGCGGCTGGTCACCATGGTGCGCCACCACTGCCGCTTGATGTTCTCCTTCAGTTCGACGCCCAGCGGACCGTAGTCCCAGGCCGACTTGGTGCCTCCGTAGATCTCACCGCACGGGTAGACCAGACCCCGGCGCTTGGCGAGGTTGGCAACGGTGTCCACCTTCGACTTGGGTGCCACGCGAGATTTCTCCATCCCTTGGGAATCGGACAGTATCGAGGACAAGCGTATCGGCACCGGCCAACCGGTTTTGCACCGCACGGGCCAACGGCCGCCGCCGGCACCGGTTCCGCCACATCGATCGGCCCCGCTCCGCGCGCCTCATTCGACATGCGCACTTTTGCATGTCAAAATGGCATCGGTTTCCAATAAGGAGTTGGTTGATGACCACCGATGCCACGGCCGCACATCCGCACAACCCGTATCACTCCCCCGCGCCCGCGCCGGTGCCCGCGCGCACCGTCCTCGAGGACGCGGGTGAACTGCTGCGGGCGCTGGCCGCACCGGTGCGCATCGCCATCGTGTTGCAGCTGCGCGAGTCACCGCGCTGCGTGCACGAGCTGGTCGACGCGCTCGGGGTCACCCAGCCGCTGGTCAGCCAGCATCTGCGCATCCTCAAGTCGGCGGGCGTCGTGCACGGCGAACGCTCGGGCCGCGAGGTGCTCTACGAACTCGTCGACGATCATCTGGCGCATATCGTCGTCGATGCCGTCGCCCACGCCGAGGAAGGGTAAACCGTTGGCGGACAATATTTCCGGTAAGCAGGTCGGGGTGCGCAGCACTCGTCAGCGCAGTGCCATCTCGGCACTGCTCGGCGATATCGACGAATTCCGTTCCGCCCAGGAACTGCACGACGAACTACGCAGGCGCGGCGAGGGCATCGGCCTGACCACCGTCTACCGCACCCTGCAATCGCTCGCCGACGCAGGCATGGTCGACGTCCTGCGCACCGACTCGGGCGAGTCGGTCTACCGCCAGTGCTCGAGCGGGCACCACCATCACCTGGTGTGCCGCCGGTGCGGGCGCACCGTCGAGGTCGAGGGCCCGACCGTCGAGGCCTGGGCCGAGTCGATCGCCGGCGAGCACGGCTTCATCGAAGTGAGCCACACCCTCGAGATCTTCGGCACCTGCCGCGACTGCGTCCGCGAGCGGGCCGCCAGCACGGAAGAAGCCGCCTCAGTGTGACACATGTCACATGATGGAACCCTCGCTTCGCGCGCCCCGTCCAACCTTCACGAGCAGACCGATCCGCACGGAAGGTACCGACGGCCACCGGCCGGTCCGGCGCCGAAGGAGGGGAATTCGTGAGCGGCATCCTGGGCGTGGAGCCCGATCAGCTGAAGACGATGGCCACCGCGTGGCGCGGCGAGAGCGACGAGGTCGAGCGCCTGGCCTGGTCGGCCCTGAGCGAGGCCACCGGCGAGGGCAGCGAGGTCCTGGCCACCGTGCGCGCACTCGCCGATCCGGCCGGCCAGGCCATGACCTCGATCGCGGACCGCTATACGGACCTGGCGGATCTGGTGGACAGGTTCTCCGCCGATATCCAGGCCGGGGATGCCGCGATCGCGGCCGAGATCGACAAGCTGACGGCCCGCTGATGCGCCCGACGATCCCCCAGCTCGACGGCTGGAATCTCGACGCCCTCCAGCGCGCCGCGACGGCGACCCGCGCCAACGCCGACATGCTGGCCACCTCGGTGGACGACTGCTCACGGGCGGTGTCCGCGGCGGACGGCTGGCACGGACGCACCAGGGACGCGGCGACGCGGCGGATCGACGAGGAGCTCGACCACGGATACGAGGTGCGCGCGGTGCTGTTGCGCATCGCCGACGACACCGACGACGCGTGGCTGGGGCTGCGGCACGCGAAAACCTATGTGCTCGACCAGCGTCGGATGGCGGTCGAGCAGGGGTTTCAAGTGGCACCGGACGGGCGGGTGAGTCATCCGGATCCGGCGAAGGAGGGTGCGGCCGGTGTCTTCCAGCTGAACCTGCTCGGCGGGCTGGACGAGATCGAGCGGCTGGACGGGCAGTTCGGCGCCCGGCTACGGGACTCGCTCGCCGATCTGGGCGCGCTGCGCGACGGACAGCCCGACATCACCCTCGCCGACGGCACCCTGGCGGACCCGGACGCGGTCGTGGTGCGGCTCGCGGCGATGACGCCGGACGAGCGGGCGGCATTGCTGGCCGGGTTGAGTGCCGAGGCGCAACGTCAACTGGTGCTCGCCGCGCCCGAGCAGCTCGGCAATCTGAACGGGGTGCCGTTCCTGTTGCGGATCGAGGCCAACGAGATCAATGTCCGCAACGCGCTCACCACCGAGAAACAGAAACCGGCCAGGGACGACGCCCGGATCCGGCAGCTGGAGGCGATGCTGGCCCCGATCCCGAATCCCGAGGGCGTGGGCACCCTCGAGACCGCGCCCGCGGCGACCGGCGCCGGCGCGACACCGCGCCTGGACATGGTCGATCGGCGGTTCGTCATGTTCAGCACCGAGGGCAACGGGCGGATGATCGAGATACTCGGCACCATGAAGACCGGCGCACCGGGGGTCGGGGTGTATGTGCCGGGCACCAGCACGAATCTCAACGGATCCGGCGCCAATCATGTGGCGGCGTGGAATCTCGCCGATCAGACCGGCGGTCCGGTGCTGCTGTACATGGAGGGCGATTTCCCGCAGAGCCTGACCAGCCTGTCCGACGGTGCGCCCAGTCCACGGTTCGCCGCCGAGATGGCGCCGCGGCTGGTCGATTTCGGGCGCGAGATCGACCGTGAGGTGAGCGCGCACGCGCCCGGGACCCCGGTGTCGTATGTGGGGCATTCCTACGGCGGGTCCATCGTCGGCTCGGCCGAACAGCTCGGGCTGCGCGCCGATCGGGTGCTGCACGCGTCCTCGGCGGGCACCGGCGTGTTCGACGGCGGCTGGAACAACCCGAATCCGGAGGTGCGGCGGTATTCGATGACGGCGCCGGGCGATCTGATCGGCGTGGTCCAGTCCTATCCGGACGAGGGTCTGTCGATTCCCGGCGTGGGTCAGCTGCCGGGCAATCCGCACGCCTCCGATGTGCTCGGCGGCGATCCCGACGAGGTACCCGGCGTCACCCGGCTCGATACCGGTTTCTACGGCAAGGACTTCGACGGGCACGATCGCGGCGAGGTGGTCTTCGGGACCGACGGTCACGGAAAGTACTGGGACGACCCGTCGTCGACGGCGTTCCAGAACATCGTCGGGGTCATCCGGGGCAGCGAGGTCACCGGGTATGTCGAGCGCGGCATCGAGACCGACTGGATCGATATCGGGCTGGGCGACAACGGCGACGGGGTCAAGGAAGGTTTCGACGCGGGCAAGGCCGCGACCGCGGGGCAGCTCTTCGATGTCGACCCGTACGCGGACCCGCGGATCACCGACAATCCCGGGCTCGGACCGAAGCTCGACGTCGCATGAGACGCGCGGCGCTGATCCTGGCGACGGGCCTGGCAACGGCGGCCTGCGGCGCGTTCGTCCCGGCGGGGCCGACGAATCAGGACATCGCGGCGAGCACGGGTCTGACTGTGGCCCAGGCGATTCCGCGCGTGGCGGCGAATTTCGAGCTCATCTGGCCCGAGCCGGTGACGGTCGCGGACGGTGCGGTGCGGCTGGGCAGCGGCTGCCGGACCGATCCGGACACTTTGCGGAGCGCGGGCCCGCCGTGGGCGCCGTCCTATGAACAGGAGAAGGTCGATCCCCCGGCGGAATTCATCGATCGCGCGCTGGCGAAGCTGGACGCGATGACGGCGCACGGGTTCGTTCTCGCGGCGAACCCGATACCCGGCGACGACCCGGTCAACCGGGTGTATCGCGACGCCGACGGCTTCTCGGTCGCCGCGATCCGCTACGGTGCCGCGCCCAGCCGCTTCGCACTGCGGGCAGCGTCGCCCTGCGCGGCCGAATGACGATGCGCCGCACGAGGACTGCTCGTGCGGCGCAGCGTGGTGATCAGGCAGCGACGGCGACCGGCTCCGCCGCGGTCTCCGGCTCGGCGGCCGGGCGCGACCGCAGCACGCCGACCCCGAGCAGGGCGAGCCCGCCCACCGACCACCCCAGCAGAACCGCGAGCGGACCGCCCGCGCCCGCGCCGTCGAAGTAGGCGACCGACCGCAGCAGCGAGGCGGCGGCACCGGGCGGGAAGAGCTGACCGAGAGTGCCCCACGGCTGCGGCAGCAGTTCCGGTGCCGAGGTCGCGGCCGAGAACGGGTTGCCGATGAGCAGCATGGTCAGCGCGCCGAGGCCGATGCCTGCCCGGCCGAGGGCGGCCGCGAGACCGACGACGGTGACGGCGACGGCGAACATGGACAGCGCGGCGAGAGCGGCGAGGGTGAGGTAGGAGCCGGGCAGGATCGAGAGCCAGGTGTGGAAAACCAGCGTGCTGAGCAGACCACCGGCGACACCGAAGGTGACCAGCCCGGCCAGGCGCGCGCCGATGCTGGGGACCAGCAGGGTGAGCAGCACGCCGGCGGCGATACCGGACATGACCAGCGGCAGCACCATCGAACCGAAGCCCGCGCCGCGTGGGTCGTCGGGGTCGGTGGCGACCACGTCCTGCACCGGCGCGGCGGTGGCGCCGGCGAGCTGCTGGGCGATGCCGGTGAGCTGCTGGGCGACCGCGGGTGCGGCGGCCGAGGCGACCAGGACCTGCGGTGCGCCTGCACCGGTGACGATGGCGCCGTAGACCTCGTTGTCGGTCAGGGCGCGGCGCGCGGCGTCGGCGTCGGCGACGGTGGTGATCTCGAAGGCGCCGGGGTTGTGCTGTGCCAGCTGCGCGGCGACCTGGGTGGACTGTGGCCCGGCGACCGCCACCGGGAGGTCACGGGGGGCGAGGTTGACGGCGGGCCACGCGAATGCGATCAGCATCAGGGCCTGCAGCAGCGTCGCCGCGAGACCGAGAGCCACTGCCCGGCGGGTGATCGTCATGACATTCTCCCTCAAAAGCGAATGTTCGTTCTTTTTGATGGATCTAACGGTGACACCGCTGCCACCGCTTGTCAAGAACGGATATTCGTTTTATTTTTGGGCATGCCCCGAGTCAGCGAAGAACATCTCGAACGCCGCAGGCAGCAGATCCTCGACGCCGCCCAGGTGTGCTTCACGCGCAAGGGTTTCCACGAGACCTCGATGCAGGACGTGTTCACCGAGTCGGGGATGTCGGCCGGGGCGGTCTACCGGTACTTCACCAGCAAGAACGAGATCATCCGCGCGCTGGTGAGCAACGTCATGGGCCCGCTGCGCGCCCGGCTCGCCGAGATCATCCGCGCCGACGAACTGCCGATGCCCGCCGAGGTCGTGCGCCAGCTGACCACCGAGATCGTGAAGCGCAGCGGCCCCGACGGCCCGCTGCGGCTCGCGCCCCAGGCGTGGGCGGTGGCCATGGTGCAGCCCGATTCGGGTGTGCCGGTCCGCGAGGCGATCGCGGCGATGCGCGAACTGTGGGTCGAGTACGGGCTGCGGCTGCGCGAGCGGGGCCTGCTGCCCGCCGACGCCGATCTCGACGCCTTCGCCAAGACGATCATCGGGGTGCTGCCCGGCTTCATCCTCCAGCACCTGCTGCTCGACGACATCACCCCCGACGACCTCGCCCGCGGGGTCGAGCTGATGCTGCCGCTCACCCGGACCTGACACACCACACAATCGCCCGCCCGGTCACCCTGGAGGTAAGACAGCTCACTGTTACGACGCGCGGTGACCGGGTAAGTTCGGGTGCGGCATCGGTGGGGTCGTGGGCCACCAAGCCGTCGACACATCGATCCGACCAGGGAGTTTCCTGTGGCACTACACCGACGAACCCTTCGCTCGCGCGGCCTGGCCGCCCTCGCCGCCGCCACCGTGGCCGCCCTGCTCCCCGCGGCCGTCGCCGGCACCGCGCAGGCCAGGATGATCGGCGAGTTCGAGGTGGGCGGGGCGATCGAGACCGAATACGACCAGGTCGGCGGCGCCGTGCTGGGCGACCCCACCTCCCCCGAGGCCGACGCGGCCGCCGGTGGCAAGTACCAGACCTTCGCCAACAACGCCGCCATCTACTGGCATCCCGACACCAACGCCCACACCGTCACCGGCCAGATCCGCGACAAGTTCGCCGAGCTGAACAACGAGTCGGGCAAGCTCGGCTACCCGACCACCCGCGAGCTGTCGACCCCGGTCGGCGGCGGCCGCTACAACCACTTCCAGCACGGCTCGATCTACTGGTCCGTCGGCACCGGCGCCCACCAGATCAGCGGCCCGATCCGGGACAAGTGGGGCGCGCTCGGCTGGGAGTCGAGCCCGCTCGGCTTCCCGCTCAGCGATGTGTCGCAGGCCGGCAAGGGCGGCCAGTACTCGATGTTCCCGACCGGCGCCATCTACTGGACCGCGGCCACCGGCGCGCACGCGGTGTGGGGCAGCATCCAGGCCGACTGGATCCGCGCGGGCGCCGAGACCGGCCGCTACGGCTACCCGACCAGCGACGAATACGACTACCAGGGCGGCAAGGCCCAGGACTTCCAGGGCGGCAAGCTCACCTGGAAGCCCGAGAGCTGACGGCTACGGCGCGAGCAGTCCCTGGCGGGCTCTGCTCGCGCCGGTGAGCGCCAGCAGCAGCATGGTGGTCAGCGCCTGGTCGTCGAGGCCCTCGGCGGGGAAGGTGTAGCGCAGGATCACATCGCCGAGTTTGCCGCGCGCGATCAGGGTGACCGACCCGAACTGGATCTCGTTGTTGCGTTCGGCGACGCGCTTGTGCAGCTGCGGCTTCAGCGGGCGATCCCAGGCCAGCACGCTGGTCAGCGACAGCACAGTGAGGCCCGGCGCGAGGGTGACGGCGCGGATCGAGCACAGCGCGCCGTCGTACTCGAAACCGAGCGAGCCGTCGGCGTCGACGCGGATATCGATGTCCTGCATCTGCAGGCAGGCACCGGTGCGCGCCTGCAGGTCCAGTTCCGGTGTGACCACCGCGTCCATGTCGGCTCCGTCGCTCATTTGGTGCCGCCGAAGCGACGATCGCGCTTGGCGTATTCCAGGCACGCGTCCCACAGGTTACGCCGGTCGAAATCGGGGAAAAGCGTGTCCTGGTAGACGAATTCGGCGTAGGCGGCCTGCCAGATGAGGAAGTTCGAACTGCGGAACTCGCCGGAGGGGCGCAGGAACAGGTCGACGTCGGGCATATCCGGTTCGTCGAGGTAGCGCGCGACGGTGGCCTCGTCGATCTTCTCCGGATCGATCTCCCCCGCCGCCACCCGGCGCGCGATTTCGCGTGCGGCGTCGGCGATCTCGGCCCGGCCGCCGTAATTGACGCACATGGTCAGCGTCATCACGTCGTTGTCCTTGGTGAGCTCCTCAGCGACCTCGAGTTCCTTGATCACGCTGCGCCACAGGCGCGGACGCCGCCCGGCCCAGCGCACCCGCACGCCCATCTCGTGCATCTCGTCGCGACGACGGCGGATGACATCGCGATTGAAGCCCATCAGGAAGCGCACCTCGTCGGGGCTGCGCCGCCAGTTCTCGGTGGAGAAGGCATAGGCCGACAGCCACTTGACGCCGATTTCGATACAGCCTTCGACGGAGTCCATCAGCACGGCCTCGCCGCGCTCGTGCCCCGCGGTGCGCGGCAGGCCACGCTCCTGCGCCCAGCGGCCGTTGCCGTCCATCACCAGCGCCACGTGATGGGGGACCAGCTCCGGCGGGATCGCGGGCGGACGCGCGCCGGAGGGGTGCGGGGACGGCGGGCGCACGGTGCGGCCCGGCTTGCTCGCGGTGGCGGTGTCACGACGCAGGATCACAGCAACCATCCTGCCTGATCGCCAGGCGCGCCCCGCACGGCGGTGTTATCGGAGCGCTGGTGGTGTTTGTTGGAGCGCTGGCGCGCCAGAGGTCGCGGCCCTGGGGGTCGCCGATCAGCCCGCCTGGCCGACGACGGCGCCGGGTCGCGCGGTGCTGCCCTCGCCGGTGCGCTCGATCAGGGGCAGGGTGCGCAGCTGACGTTCCAGATGCCATTGCAGATGCGCGGCGACCAGGCCGCTCGCCTGGCGGCGGACATTGCCGGGGACGCCGGCGATGTAGTCCCACTCCCCCTTCAGCAGGGCGACGAGCAGATCGAGCACCCCCGCGGCCGGGGTGCTCGCGCCCGGCGGACGGCAGTGCACGCAGACCGCACCGCCCGCTGCCACGTGGAAGGCGCGGTGCGGGCCGGGGGTGGCGCAGCGGGCGCATTCGTCGAGTGCGGGCGCCCAGCCCGCGAAACCCATGGCGCGCAACAGATACGCGTCGAGGATCAGTTCGTGCGGGCGCTGCTGGGCGGCGATGGCGCGCAGGGCGCTCGCGGTGAGCGCGTGCAGTTTCGGCGCGGGCGCGCGTTCCTCACCGGCCAGGCGTTCGGCGGTCTCCAGGATGGCGCAGGCCGTGGTGTAGCGGCCGTAGTCGTCGATGATGCCGACGGCGAACGCCTCGAGCGTGCTCACCTGGGTGACGACGTCGAGTGTGCGGCCGGGATGCAACTGCACATCGATGTAGGCGAACGGTTCGAGCCGCGCCCCGAACTTCGATTTGGTGCGCCGCACCCCCTTGGCCACCGCGCGCACCAGCCCGTGTTGCCTGGTCAGCAACGTGACGATGCGATCGGCCTCGCCCAGCTTGTGCTGGCGGACCACCACCGCCTCGTCCCGATACAACCGCACGCGCCCAGTCTTCCACGTCGGCCCGACACCGCGCCCGCGGACACGGTGGTACCGGCACGACGACGCGGTCGGGCGGTCCTCAGCTCGGCCGGAGCAGACCGGTGATGAGCAGCAGCAGCGACTGCTGCGTGTCGAGGCGTGCGCTGGCCGGGTCCGCGGCGTGCGCGACGATGAGCGAGGCTTCGGCGATCGCGCTGAGCAGCAGCTGCGCGAGCACCGGGACCGGGGCGGTCGCGATCAGGCCCGCGCTCGTGGCCCGGTGGAGCTGGTCGGTGATCAGGCCGAGGCCGTGGCGGGCCTCGAGTTCGCGCCACGCCTGCCAGCCCAGCACGGTGGGGGCGTCGGTCAGGGCGATGCGCAGGACCTCGGGGCGAACGCAGATCTCGAGGAAGCAGGCCAGTCCGGCGGTCATGCCGGCCAGGACGTCGCCGGGATCGGTGGCGTCGAGCACGCGCCGCACTTCGGCGGTGATCTCCTGCTCGAGCTGTTCGAGGACGGCCAGGAACAGGCCGCGCTTGTCGCCGTAGTGGTGGTGCAGGGCGCCCCGGGTGACTCCGGCGGCCGCGACCAGTTGTTCTGCGGAGGTCGCCGCGAAGCCGCGCTCGGTGAACAGGTCGCGACCTGCTCGCTCGAGCGCGGCCCGGGTGGCGCGGGAGCGATCCTCCTGACTACGGCGCTGCATGCAGCCGAGTGAACTCCACGATCAGTTCGGTGAGCAACTCCGGCTGGTCCTCGGGCAGGAAGGTGTAGGAGTCCGCGACGGTGACCAGCTTGGCCCGTGGCAGGTCGCGCACGAGCCGCTCGGCGAGCGCCATCGGGAACAGTTTGTCCTCCGGCGGCCAGACCACCAGCACCGGCAGCTCGACCGTCCCGAATTTCGCGGCGGCGGCCAGTGTGGCCGCGTTGTCCACCCCGGCGGCGAAGCGGCGCAGGTCGGCGCGGATGGCGGCCGAGTGCCGCGAGGGCAGCAGGTAGGAGTCCCGGATTTCCTGCGGCACCGGATGTTTCGCCACCCAGCCGAAGCCGATGGGCAGCCCCTGCACGAGCCGCAGGCGCAGCGCCTCGGTGGCCGCGCGTACGGCGCCGGGCAGGGTGGCCGCGCGCAGCAGGCCGGCGAACGGGCGCGGCGGGAACACCTCGTAGCAGTCGACGGCGGCCAGCACCACGCGGGCGATGCGCTCGGGTCTGCGGGTCATCAGGATCTGGGTGAGGGCGCCGCCGGTGTCGTTGGCGACGAGGGTGACGTCGACGAGGTCGAGCGCGTCGAGGAACTCCGCGATCAGATCGGCGAGACCGGTGGGGGTGAGATCGGCGCCGGGCAGCGGGATCGAGTGCGCGCCGAGCGGCCAGTCCGGCGCCAGGCAGCGGTGTCCGGCGGCGGCGAGTCCGGGGACCACCGCGCGCCACAGGTCGGCGTTGACGAGCAGGCCGTGCACGAACACGACCGGCGACCCGGTGCCGGTCTCGTGGTAGCGGATGCGGCCGGCCGAGAGGGTCACTTCGCGGGCCGCGCCGAGTGCTGAGCTGGTTGCCATGGGGTCCTCCCCTGGTTCGGATGTGGCCCACCCACTTTTACATACATGCCGTATGTATGTAAATACCGAATACTCACCCTAGGGGATGTGGACGTGTGACCAGGTTCGCGTTACCGTCGAGTAGCCACCTGTAGAGACGGAGTTCACATGTCCGCCCCCGACCACCTCGCGTCGAACCCCTCGGCCGACCTCGGCCTCGCCGGCCTGGCCGCGGCGCTCGCCGACGGCCGCACCACCTCGGTCGCGGCCGTGACCGCCGCGCTCGACGCCATCGAGGCTGCCCAGCCGACGCTCAACGCCTTCCGGGTGGTGCGCCGCGCGGCCGCCCTGCGCGAAGCCGCCGACGCCGACGCGCGCCTGGCCGCGGGCGAGCGGCTGCCGCTGCTCGGCGTGCCGATCGCGGTCAAGGACGACACCGACATCGCCGGTGAGGTCACCGCGTTCGGCTGCGGCGGCGAGCTGCCCGCCGCGACCGAGGACGCCGAATCGGTCCGGCGGCTGCGTGCCGCGGGTGCGGTGATCGTCGGCAAGGCCAACACCTGCGAACTGGGTCAGCTGCCGTTCACCAGCGGCGCCGCCTTCGGCCACACCCGCAACCCGTGGGATCGCACCCGCACGCCCGGCGGGTCGTCGGGCGGTTCGGCGGCGGCGGTCGCGGCCGGATTGGTCCCCGCCGCACTGGGTTCCGACGGCGCGGGCTCGGTACGCATCCCGGCGTCGTGGACCAACCTGGTCGGCATCAAACCCCAGCGCGGCCGGATCTCCACCTGGCCGCTGGCCGAGGCGTTCAACGGGCTCACCGTCAACGGCCCGCTGGCCCGCACCGTCGGCGATGCCGCGCTGCTGCTCGATGTCGCCGCGGGCCCGCACCGGGGTGACCGGCACACACCGGCCCCGATCGAGGCGAGCGCGGCGGTCGGCCGCGATCCCGGCCGGCTGCGCATCGCGCTGTCGCTGCGCATTCCGTTCACCGCGACCAAGACCGCGCTCGATCCCCAGATCGCCGCCGCGGTGCACGCGCTGGCCACCACCCTGCGCACGCTCGGCCACACCGTCACCGTGGCCGATCTGCACTACGGGCTGCTGATCGGCGCGACCTTCCTGCCACGGTCGATGGCCGGGATCAGCCGGGTACACCGCGCCATGCCAGGGGCGGTCGTCGATCCGCGCACCACCGCCAACAGCCGCATCGGCCGGGTACTCGACGGCCCGGTACTCGCCGCCGCACGGCTGGCGGAACCACTGCTACACAGGCGGATCGGCGCGTTCTTCGACGACTACGATCTCGTCCTTGCCCCCACCACCGCCACCCCTCCCCCACGCGCGGAGGAGATCGACGGCATCGGCGTCGGCGACACCAACAACCTGATCACCGCCGCCTGCCCCTACACCTGGCCGTGGAATGTCCTGGGCTGGCCCGCGGTGAACGTGCCCGCCGGTTTCACCGACACCGGCCTGCCGATCGGCGCGCAACTGATGGGCACCGCGAACACCGAGCCGATGCTGATCTCGCTGGCCGCCCAGCTGGAAGCCGAACTGCGCTGGCAGCGGCACCGGCCGACGCCGTGGTGGTGAGTCAGAGCGGGGCGCCCGGCCACCAGCGGTCGTAGAGTTCGGCGCCGTTGGCTGCACCGATCACCACGACCAGGCAGAAGTTCCGTGCGGGATCGTCGAATTGGATGGTGAGCGCACCCGCCGTGGTCCCGGGGCGCACCCCTGGCCCGTCCTGGACGAGGAGCCTGCCCCGGCCCGACTCTCGTTCCCAGGTCTGCTCCAGGACCGTGACGGAATCCTCGAAGGGTCGCACGCCTCTGGGTGTGCGATCCCTGTTGCAGGACACCGTCATCCGCTCGACCGGATCGCGGTCACCATTGCAGGTGAGCCGGCCGACACTGTCGTGCCGGTCCAGCGGGATCGGGTCGTGCGCGGAGTCGACAGCCGCGCAACGGGCACCCTGATAACCGCTGGCGAACGGGGAGCGCGTTGACATCCTCCCGGCCCTGAAGGGCCGGGATCCCTCCTGAACCTCGCGGTTCTCCGGTGGGTTCCTGTTTCACAGGGACATGCCTTCCGCTAAGCGGCAGGACTTACCGTCCCTCCGCAGGCGTTTAACCTCTCCGCCTGCCCAGCGGCGAGGATGTTGATCGCGGCGTTCAGATCGCGGTCGTGGACCGCACCGCACCCGCACTGTCGCGAATGATCGTCGTGGACTGTTTGTGCGCCCAATCCCGGCGTGTGTCAGCCACTCTCGCGTGAACCCGCGCGACTTTCACGCGGGCTTTCGCCCGGTTCTTCGAGCCTTTCTCCTTGCGGGACAACGACTGCTGCGCCTTTCGCAACCGGCTCGGCCTGCCGCAGGAACCTCGGCGAGGTGATCATCTTCCCGTCCGACAGGACCGCGAACGTGGCCAGGCCCAGGTCGATACCGACCTCGGAGTCGACCGGCGGCAACGACCACGTGTCGACCTCGACCACGAACGACGCGAAATACCTGCCTGCCGCGTCCTTCACGATTGTCACGCTCGACGCCTCCGAGGGCAGCTCCCGCGACCATCGAACCGCGACCTCGCCGATCTTCGGTAGGCGCAGCTTTTGCCCAGCAGTGACCGTGAACCGCGCGTTACGCGTTAACCGGATCGCCTGACGATGGTCTTTGCGAGACCGCCAAACCGGTGGCGAGACCTTCGCACCCTTACGCTTGCCCGTCACCGACTGAAAGAAGTTGCGGTAAGCAGTATTCAGATCAGCCAGAGCTTGCTGCAACACCACCGACGGAGGAGATCATGCGGGCGGTGTGCGCCGACTTCGAAGTCGAGCTCACATCGGCACGCAGGTCGAGGCGGTCACCGGCGAGCTGTTCGGGCGCTACGTAGGACAGGGTCGCGGTGAGGCCGCCACCCGCAGACAGCGTTGCGGTGCCCTCTGCCCGGCGCGCGATCCCGAAATCGGTGACCAGCACCCGGTCGGGTAGCCCGGGTGACTCGGCCACCAGGATGTTGGCCGGTTTCACATCGCGGTGCAGCAGTCCGGAGCGGTGCACCGCGTCGAGCCCGCGTGCATGTCGCCGGTCACGCTCAAGCGACTATAACAGCACGAATCCGACCGTGCGGTCGCCGAATTCGGACAGCTCGCTACTACCGCCCCGGTTCCGTCCACCCTTCGAGATCGCTCTTGGTCCCGGCCGGACAGCCGTCCTGACCGGCCTCGCGCGGCATCATCAGCAGGCAGCGCTGCGGGCCGCCCGCACCGACCGCCGTGGTGACCAGGACCGCGATCGAAGAGGTGTCGGCCACCCGCTTGGTCGCGAAGGCCAGCGTGCCGGTGACGCCGCGATAGTCGCTCTCGCGCAACTGCACCGCGATCGCGGTGCGGTTCGGCGGCTGGTCACCGAGCACCCCGCGACTGCTGCGCACGGCCTGCAGGAACAGTCCGCTCACGTCGAAGGCGAGCCCGGTTCGGTCACCGGCCCAGCTGGGGCGGTAGTCGCCGAGTCCGGGATAGGCGCGCAGGTCCTCGATCAATCCGGCCAGCTCGGCACACAGCTGCTCGTGTTCGAACGGCACCGACCGGGTACCGAGTTTGCCGACGCCGCGGACACAGTCGGCGCCACCGAGCATCACCGGCGAGGCCTTGGCGACATAGCGCACGGTCAGATTGGCGGGCAGCGCGGCGGTCGCCCTGGGGTCGGTGATCAGCCGCGTCACCGCGTCGTTGCCGAGGATCGCGGGCCCGCTGCCGCTGAGACAGCCCCGGCTGACCGATTTGGCGAAGGTCGCGAAATCGTCGTTGCGGCCCGCGAAGAACAGCAGGGTGCGCCGGTCGAAACTCTCGAAGCCATCGGATTCACACGGCGCGGGAAAGCGGTACAGCTGCTGCTGTTCGCGCCAACGCATGCTCTCATGGGCCACGCCGCGCTCGGCGAGCTCGGCCTGCAGATCCGCGACCAGCGTCGTCACGTACAGGTCGTCGGCGGCCTCCGGGTGATAGATCGCGACCTTGTCGTAGCGGGGCGCGCCGGTGGCGTCACGCGCGCCCTGCACATAGTCGGCGACCAGCTTCGCCTGCACGCGGTTGCTCGGCGCCGCCTGGAAATACAGCGGCGAGGCCAGTTCGAGGCCATCCGCCGACAGTGTGGTCGCCACCGCGGGCACACCGAGTTCGCCGAGCCGGGTGATGGCCAGGCGGGTCTCGGCGGTACTGCGGTCGATGCCGACGACACCGAGCACGGACGGGTCGTCGGCGATCAGCGAACGCAGCGGATTGTTCACCACCCACTGCGCGTGCCGCATGTCCGTGCCGCCGTTGGCGATGATGATGCGCAGCAACGGTTCGGACTCGTCGGAGGCCAGCAGCGCGCGCCGCTGCTGCACCGCCAGCCCGGCCAGCTCCTCCACCTGCGCGTGCGGATACTTCACATTGGTGTCGATATAACTGAGCCCGGCGAAGTACACCAGCGAGACCAGCGGTCGTTTCGGATTGCTGCGGCGTGCCTCGGTGGCGGCGGCGTTGAGCCGGAACACTTCTCGCTGGATGGCGGAGAGCTCGGGGTCGTCGGCGAAGGTCTGCTCGGCATTGTCGCTGTACCCGACGCATTCGCCGTCGACACGGCTGACCGAGATGCCGTCGGTCCACGGCCAGTGCGCGCACGGTGCCCCGCGCAGCGGCGGGAAGTAGACCAGCGCGGCGGCGACGGCGAGCACGATCGGGATCAGCACGCACAGACCGACGAACCAGCTGCGCGCGGCCAGCGGCGGCGCGGGTGGCAGCGCGAGCCCACGGAAGCGCGGATCGCTGATCCGCGGTGGGGTGTCGGCGGGCAGCAGCGCGCGCAACGCCAGGAACCACGCGTCGGCCTGCCGATGTGTGCGGCGGTTGTCGATCTCGCGGATCCAGGCCTGCAGCGGGTCCGGCGGCTGCGGTGTCGGCTGTTCGGCCAGGGTCTCCAGGGTCCGCAGGTGACGCAGGTCGCTGATGTCGGCCAGCTCCGACACTTCCCGGTGCGGCCCCTCCTCACGGAAGGCGAGCACCACCAGCGGATCGAAAAGCCCGGTCTCGTTGCGGATCTCGTTGATCCAGGTGAGGATGCGCGCGCCGTCGCTGCCCTCGGCCAGACCACCGAGCAGCGCGACCGGATAGGCGGTGCGCCGCCAGCTCGACGGCCGCCAGATCCGGCGCCGGTAGGCCTCGCGCAGGTCCTCCAGGAAGGCGTGGATCAGCAGCTTGGCGACCTGTTCCTCGTTCTCGTCGACCCGGTGCGAGGCGGTCAGTCGGGACGCGAAACCCAGGAAACTACCCGACAATTCAGGGGCGAGATACCGCTGATGCAGGAACCAGCGGGTCACCTTCGACAGCCCGGGAATGCGCCCGGAGACCCACAGCCACAACCGCAACACCGGCCACAGCGCGAGCACGCCGAAGACCAGCCGCGAGATCGTGTCGCCCGCAACGCCTTCGGCGGTGTCGGAGCGACTCGTCGGGGAACCGCTGCGCAGCAGCTGGGGTAACCGGCGGCGCAGTTCGTCAGGCGCTTCGGCCTCGTCGCTGGTGACGCGCTGCCTGGTCAGCCAATCGGCGGTGCGGTAGTGCGGGAACTTGATCGCGCCCATCGCCGTGTCGTCGGTGGCGAAACCCGACACCAGCTGCTGGATGATCGGCAGGCAGTGGCCGGGGATCTCCTGCTCGGTGGACTGCGGCCCGTTGGCCAGCGACTGCGGATCCGGCGTCAGCGTGGTGGGCGCGAGGTCCGCGGCGCGCAGGTCGACCTTGGCGCGCGGGGTCGCCCGGCGGCCCCCGGAGTCGCTGAGCCAGGCATATAGTTCGGCGACCAGCGCGGAATGCCCCTGCACGCCGACCAATTCGACGATCGGGCGCGGCTGGGTGCGCCGGCCACGCAGCAGCGTGCGCAGCACTCGCGGCCGGGTATCGGGAATCTCCAGCCCCCGCAGCAACTCCAGCAGCTTGCCGACATCATTGGCATCGGGCACTTCGACAGCCTCCCCGGACGATCAGCGAGCACGCCACGACGACGCGGCGTGTTCGCCGAACGATACCCCGAACGACCGACGATCAAACGGTCAAAAGCCCAGCTTCCCCAGCTGTTTCGGGTCGCGCTGCCAGTCCTTGGCCACCTTCACGTGCAGGTTCAGATAGATCCGGGTGCCGAGAATGTGCTCGATCTGTTTGCGGGCATTGGTGCCGACCTCTTTGAGCCGGGACCCGTTCTTGCCGATGATGATCGCCTTCTGGCTGGGCCGTTCCACATACAGCAGGGCATGCACTTCGAGCATGTCCTCGTTGGCCTCGTAGGGCTGGATCTCCTCGATCACCACCGCCAGCGAATGCGGCAGTTCGTCACGCACGCCTTCCAGCGCGGCCTCGCGGATCAGCTCGGCCATGAGGGTTTCCTCGGGCTCGTCGGTGATCTCGCCGTCGGGGTAGAACGCCGGGCCCTCGGGCATCTGCGCGGCGATCACGTCGACGAGCACCTCGACCTGTTCGCCCTTGACCGCCGACACCGGGACGACCTCGGACTCGGGACCGAGCAGCTTCGACACCGCCATCAACTGGTGCGCGACCTGGTCGCGGCCCACCTTGTCGATCTTGGTGACCACGCCGAGCACGGTCGTCTTGGGCGCCATCAGCTTGATCTGCTCGACGATCCAGCGGTCGCCGGGACCGATCTTCTCGTCGGCCGGGATGCACAGGGCGATCACGTCGACCTCGGAGTAGGTGTCGCGCACGAGATCGTTGAGGCGCTGGCCGAGCAGGGTGCGCGGGCGGTGCAGGCCGGGGGTGTCGACCAGGATGAGCTGCGCGTGGTCGCGGTGCACGATGCCGCGGATGGTGTGACGGGTGGTCTGCGGGCGCGAGGAGGTGATCGCGATCTTGGTGCCGACCAGGGCGTTGGTCAGCGTCGACTTGCCGGTATTGGGGCGGCCGACGAAACAGACGAAGCCGGAACGGAATTCCTTGTCAGCCACCGTGCACCTCGCTGAGCACCGCGCCGGTCCGGTCGGTCCGGATGACCGACGCCGCCGGAGACACCTCGCGCAGGGCCTCGATCCCCGCGTCGCCGGGGTCACCGCCGACGAGCACCGCCGCCTCGAAGCCCTCGGCGCCGCTGGAGATCGCGGCGGCCACGGCGGCCTGCAACGCGGTCAGCCGCAACGCGGTCAGCGCCACCTCGCCCGCGGCGTAGGTACGGCCGTCGGTGTCGCGTACGGCGGCACCGCTCGCGCCGCCGGTGCGGCCCAGCGCGCCACGCGCCAGCACCAGCAGTTTGTTGTCCTCGTCGTCCAGTTCACTCATCGGTCTCTCCATTGTCGTCGGGCACGGTGACCGCCGCGGGCTCGGGGCCGTCGGTGGTCTGCTCGGTGCCGTTGGTCTTGCCCTTGCGGGACTTGTCGGTCTTGTTGTCCTTGGTGGCCTCGCGGCGCACCAGCACGGTGTTCACCCGCATCCGGCCGCGCGCGTCGGCGCCGCCCTCGCCCCGCAGCACCAGCCCGTGCACGGTCACCTTCGACCCGGGCAGCGGCACGCGCCCGAGTTCGTGGGCCAGCAGACCGCCGACGGTGTCGACGTCCTCGTCCTCGATCTCGAGGCCGTAGAGCTCCCCGAGATCCTCCACCGACAGCCGCGCCGACACCCGGTAGCGGCCCTCGCCGAGGTCCTCCACCGGCGGGGTCTCGTCGGTGTCGTACTCGTCGGCGATCTCCCCGACGATCTCCTCGAGCACGTCCTCGATGGTGACCAGGCCCGCGATGCCGCCGTACTCGTCGACCAGCAGCGCCATGTGGTTGCGGCGGCGCTGCATCTCGTCGAGCAGATCGTCGAGCGGCTTGGAATCGGGCACGAACACCGCAGGGCGCATCACCTCGCGCACGGTCACCTTGCGGCTGCGATCGGCATACGGGACAAGGTCTTTGAGATAGACCACGCCGAGCACGTCGTCGACGTTCTCGCCGATCACCGGGATCCGGGAATGCCCGGAACGCACAGCCAGTGACATGGCCTGGGCGGCGGTCTTGTCGTCCTCGATCCACACCATCTCGGTGCGCGGCACCATCACCGCGCGCGCGGCGGTGTCACCGAGCTCGAACACCGACTGGATCATCCGCCGCTCGTCGTCGGCGACCACGCCGCGCTCGCGGGCCATGTCGACCACCTCGCGCAGTTCGATCTCGGAGGCGAACGGGCCGTTGCGGAAACCCTTACCCGGGGTGATCGCGTTGCCGAGCAGGATCAGCAGCCTGCTCACCGGACCGAGCACCGCGCCGATCAGCTGCACCGGCACGGCGGCGGCCAGCGCGATCGAATACGCGTGCTGCCGGCCCAGTGTGCGCGGACCGACACCGATCACCACATAGGACACCACCACCATCAGCGCGGCGGTGACCAGCAGCGCGATGCCCTCCGACCACAGTTCCAGGGTCGCCGCGACCAGCAGGACGGTGGCGCTGATCTCGCACAGAATGCGCAGCAGCACCATGAGATTCACGTACCGCGCGCGGTCGTCGACGATCTTGCGCAGCCGCGCTGCACCGGAACGTTCCTCGCGCACCATGTCGTCGAGGCGCGCCCGCGACACTGTATTCAACGCCGAGTCGACGCCGGCGAACACGCCCCCGATCCCGATCAGCAGGATCGCCAGGACGATCAACAGCACTGAGGTCACGCGGGGCCCAGCGCGTCACCCGGCGCGGTGAAACCCGCCTTGCCGAGCAGACGGGCGTCACGCTCGGCCAGTTCGGCGCGGCGCTGTTCCTCGCGCAGGCTCACGTACCACTCCTCGAGCAGCTGGGCCTGCAGCGCGAACATCTCCTTCTCCTCCTCCGGCTCGGCATGGTCGTAGCCGAGCAGGTGGAGTACGCCGTGCACGGTGAGCAGTGCCAGCTCGTGGTCGAGGGAGTGATCGGCCTTCTGCGCCTGCCCCATCGCGAACTCCGGACACAACACGATGTCACCGAGCATCGACGGGCCGGGCTCCGGGCTGTCGGGACGCCCACCCGGCTCCAGCTCGTCCATCGGGAACGACATCACGTCGGTCGGGCCGGGCAGATCCATCCAGCGCACGTGCAGGTCGGCCATGGTGTCGAGATCCACGAGCACCATCGACAGTTCCGCGGCGGGATGCACGTCCATCCGGCCGATGACGAACCGTGCGACGCTGACCAGGTCTTCTTCGGGGATGTCCATGCCCGATTCGTTGGCGATCTCGATGCTCACCTGTTCAGGGTACGGGGCAGGCCCGACACCGCCGGGAGCGGCATCGGGCCAGCGTGGCGTCCGTTATCCCCGGTTGGTGCGACCGGCCGCGCGGCGCTGGGCCCGGTTGCCCGGATAGTGCGGACCCGGCACCGCGCGGGTGTCGGATTCGAACCGGTCGTAGGCGTCGACGATGTCGGAGACCAGCCGGTGGCGCACCACATCGGCGCTGGTGAGCTCCGAGAAGTGGATGTCGTCGATGTCGGTGAGGATCTCCGCGGCTGCCCGCAGACCCGAACGCTGCCCGTTGGGCAGGTCGACCTGCGAGATGTCACCGGTGACCACCATCTTCGAGCCGAAGCCCAGGCGGGTCAGGAACATCTTCATCTGCTCGGCGGTGGTGTTCTGCGCCTCGTCGAGAATGATGAACGAATCGTTGAGGCTGCGGCCACGCATGTACGCCAGCGGCGCGACCTCGATGACACCGGAGGCCAGCAGCTTGGGGATGGCTTCCGGGTCCATCATGTCGTGCAGTGCGTCGTAGAGCGGCCGCAGGTACGGGTCGATCTTGTCGTTGAGCGTGCCCGGCAGGAACCCGAGACGCTCGCCTGCCTCGACCGCGGGCCGGGTCAGGATGATGCGGGTGACCTGCTTGGACTGCAGGGCCTGCACCGCCTTGGCCATGGCCAGGTAGGTCTTGCCGGTGCCTGCGGGGCCGATGCCGAACACGATGGTGTTGGCGTCGATCGCGTCGACATAGCGCTTCTGGTTCAGCGTCTTGGGCCGGATGGTCTTGCCGCGCCGCGACAGGATGTCCAGGCTCAGTACCTCCGCGGGCGATTCGGACACGCCCTCGGTGAGCATGGACACGGTGTGCCGGACCGCTTCGGGGGTGATCACCCGATTGCGGCCGGTCAGCGCGACGAGCTGCTCGATGACCCGCTCGGCCAGCGCCACGTCGCCTGCCTTACCGGTGATGGTGACGGTGTTGCCGCGGACGTGGATGTCGGCCGGGAGGAGCTTTTCCAGCTGACGCAGATTCTGGTCGGCCGAGCCGAGGAACGGGAAAACAGACTCCGGGGCGAGTTCGATGCTGGAACGCACTGTTCGCGCCGCGGGACCCGCGTTGTTTCCGCCTGCGCCGATGCCTGATACGGGGTTGGTGGGGTCGCCGATCTCGCCTGTTTTCTTCAAAAGTGGCTATAGCCTGCTTCCGGTCTCGACTGTGTGTTCGATGAGCTCAGTTTAACGCGCCCCACCGACACCGCCCAGCGATATAACGGCGGGATCGCCCCACCGCGATCGTCCGGTCACATCGCGGCTACCAGCGCGCGGTGAGCGCGCCGAGCGCGCCGAGGGCCACCGCCGCCGCGGTCGAAGTGCGCAGCACGGTCGGGCCGAGCAGCACGATCTCGGCGCCCGCCGCGGCCAGCGCGGCCAGTTCGGTGTCGTCGAGGCCGCCTTCGGGGCCGACGATCAGCACCACTTCGCGTGCCTGCGCCAGCGGCAACTCGGTGAACTTGCCCGCCCCGGATTCGTGCAGGGCCGCCACCACGGCGCCGTCCGCGGTGGCTGCGCGCACCAGCTCGACCAGGTCGCGGGTGCGGTGCAGGCCGGCGATATCGGGGATGTAGGCGCGGCGCGACTGCCGCGCTGCCGACCTGGCCGCGGCACGCCACTTCTCGATGCCTTTGGCGGCCTTGGCTTCCCAGTTCGCGACGCAGCGCGCGGCCTGCCACGGGACGATCAGATCGGCGCCCGCCTCGGTCATCAGTTCGACGGCCAGCTCGGAACGATCCGACTTGGGCAGCGCCTGCACCACGGTCACCTGCGGGGTGACCGGCGCGGCGAGGCGTCGATCGTGAACCGCCAGTTCCAGCCGGTCCTTCTGGGCCGCGACGACCTCTGATTCGGCGAGCACACCGCGTCCGTCGGACAGGGTGATCGGCTCGCCGACCCGGATCCGGCGCACGGTCGCCGCGTGCCGGCCCTCCGGCCCGTCCAGAACCGCGACGGCGCCGGGTTCGGGTACCTCGTCGAGGTAGAAGACCGTCGCGGCCACCGGGTCAGCGTCCGCTGAAGGAGGCGCGCAGCCGGGCGAACAGGCCGCTGTTGTGCTCGGACTGCGAGGACATCACCTCGGCGCGGTCCTTCTCGCGCAGGCCCTTGAGCTTGCGCAGCAGCTCGGTCTGCTTGCCGTCCAGCTTGGTCGGCACGACGATGTCGAGGTGGGCCAGCAGGTCGCCGCGCGCGCCCGAACGCAGCCGGGGCATACCGTGCGCGCGCAGCTGGAGGACCTCGCCGGGCTGGGTGCCCGGGGCGATGGTGAGCTCGGTCGGGCCGTCGAGGATGGTGTCGACGACCACGGTGGTGCCCAGGACGGCGTCGACCATCGGCACCCGGACGGTGCAGTGCAGGTCGTCGCCGTCGCGGACGAAGGTGTCGTGCGGCTGCTCGACGACCTCGACGTAGAGGTCACCGGCGTGGCCGCCACCGGGGCCGACCTCGCCCTGCGCGGCCAGCCGCACCCGCATGCCGTTGGCGACACCGGCCGGGATCGGCGCGGCGATCTCGCGGCGCGCGCGTACGCGGCCGTCGCCACCGCACTTGTGGCAAGGATCGGGGATGGTCTCGCCCGCGCCGCGGCAGGTCGGGCAGGGGCGCGAGGTGAGCACCTGGCCGAGGAAGGAGCGCTGTACCGACTGCACCTCGCCCGCGCCGTCACAGGTCTCGCAGCGCACCGGCTTGGAGTTGCCGTTGGTGCCCGCGCCCTGACAGATGTCGCAGAGGATGGCGGTGTCGACGGTGAGGTGCTTGGTGACGCCGACGGCGCATTCGGCCAGGCTCAGCCGGGTGCGGATCAGCGAATCGGCGCCGGGCTGCACGCGGCCGCGCGGCTTGCGCGCCCCACCGCCCTGGCCGCTCATGCCGCCGAAGAACGCCTCGAAGACGTCGCCGAGACCGCCGAAGCCCGCGCCGCTGAATCCGGCTCCGCCGCCGCCGTTTTCGAGCGGGTCGCCGCCGAGGTCGACGATCCGGCGCTTCTCCGGGTCGGTCAGCACCTCGTAGGCGGTGGAGACTTCCTTGAACTTGGCCTGGGCGGCCTCGTCCGGGTTCACGTCGGGGTGCAGTTCGCGGGCCAGTTTGCGGTAGGCGCGCTTGAGCTCCTGGTCGGTGGCGTTCTTGCCGACGCCGAGCAGTCCGTAGTAATCCCGTGCCACTTGAGTTCTCTAGTCCTTGGTCGCTGTGGTCCAGCCGGGCGCGGCGCGCCCCTTTAGTCGAATCCACTCAACTTTACCGGCCGAAGTACCGACCTTAACAGTGCGGGTGGCGCGGTTCCCGGACCGCGGTCACCTTTCGGCGAGGACCTCGCCGATGTAGCGGGCCACCGTCGCCACCGAGGCCATGGTGCCCGGATAGTCCATCCTGGTCGGGCCGAGCACACCCATCCCGCCGAGCACCGCGCCCGCCGCGCCGTAGCCGGTGGAGACCACCGAGGTGCCGCGCATCTCCTCGACCTTGGTCTCCTCGCCGATCTGCACCATCACCTGGCCCGGCTGCTGCGCGGCGGCCAGCAGCTTGAGCACGATGACCTGCTCCTCGAGCGCCTCGAGCACAGTGCGCAGCGAGCCGGGGAAACCGAAGTCGGCCACATTGCGGGTGAGATTGGCGGTGCCACCGAGCACCAGGCGCTCCTCCGGGTGCTCGACCAGCGTCTCCACCAGCACCGTCGAGACGCGGACCAGCACATCACGGATCTTGGCCGGCGCGCGTTCGGGCAGCCCGGCCACCGAGGCGCTGGCCACCGAGAGCAGCTTGCCGTCCATGGCACCGCCGAGCAGCCCGCGCACGGCGGCCAGGTCGTCGTCGGAGATGACCGCACCCAGGTCGACGATGCGCTGGTCGACCCGGCCGGTGTCGGTGATCACCACCAGCAGCAAGCGCGCCGGGTTCAGCGCGACGACCTCGATGTGGCGCACCGTCGACGCCGACACCGTCGGGTACTGCACGACGGCGACCTGCCTGGTCAGCTGGGCCAGCAGCCGCACCCCGCGGCGCAGGACGTCATCCAGGTCGACGCCGGATTCGAGGAATTCCATGATCGCGCGACGCTCGGCGCCGGAGAGCGGCTTGACCTCGGCGATCCGGTCGACGAACTCGCGGTAGCCCTTGTCGGTGGGGATGCGGCCCGAGCTCGTGTGCGGCTGGGTGATGTAGCCCTCGGCCTCCAGGACCGCCATGTCGTTGCGGATGGTGGCGCTGGAAACGCCCAGGTGGTGGCGTTCCACGAGCGATTTGGAGCCGATCGGTTCCTTGGTGGCGACGTAATCCGCGACGATCGCTCGCAGGACCTCGAAACGTCGATCCTCGGTGCTCGACGCCATCGACCCCACCTCCTCGCTCGTGCCGGGTACGTCATTCGCCCGTATGCCCGCTGTGTTCGCCGCACAGACTCGCACGCGGACGCTCGGAGCGTCTCGTTGTCCAGTCTAATTGTCCCGGCGCGGATCGCCCGCGGACGCCGGTGACCGGTCGTGGCGGTTTCCTACACCGTCAGAAGTTCTCCACAGCCCCGAGTTGTCCACAGGCACGCGATCGGGTCTTGTGGCCGGGATTCGCTCGCGCGTACTTTCGGACTCGATCAGGGGGTTTGCCAGCGGTTTTCGAGTGTCGACGGGGGATCTGTGATGAATCAGGGCATCAGCTCGGCTCGGGTGACGGTGCGACCGGCGGAGTTCGCCGGAATCGACCGTGCGTGTACGGAATTCCTGCGGGTGATCGCGCAGGTCAGAGCGCTCGCCGCGGACATCGGCGCGCAAGTTCGGTGGGGATTGGGCGAGGACTCGGCCCGGTTGATCTCCGGGCCCGTGCTGGTGGCGCGATTGCGGGCCACGGCGGATGGTCCCGGCCACAGTGTCGGCGCCGTCCTGGACGCACACGCGCGGGTCGTCGGGGAGATCCAGCAGGCGCATCGGATCGCGCGGGCGCGGCTCGTGCTCGCCGACGAGGAGTGGGCCGAGCACCTCCGTAGCGCGGAAATGCCTGTCGGACAGCATGGTTCGACACCCGCCGAGGCCGGCCGATGAACGGCGGTGAGCAGCCCGACATTCCGGGTGGCGGGGAGAATGCGCAGCAGTGGCGTCATCGCGAGATCAGTGCGACGTTCCTCGCACTCGACGTGACCGACGCGGTCGCACAGGCGGACAAGTTCGCGCTCATCGCACGCTACTGGGCTGACGGATTGTCGGCTTTCGAGCGCACAGTGGGCGCCGCGCTGACGTCGGCATGGACAGGTATCGGAAGCGCCGCCGCGGCGACCGCGATCGGGAACTACGTGGCCCGCGCTCGCGAACTGACGGCGGCGCTGGACGAGATACCCGCTGTCGTGCGAGCAGCCGCGGACGCGATCGTGTCGACGAAATACGCGATTCCGGCGGTGGTTCCGGAGGCCGACGAGCCGGCCTGGTCGGCGGGGCGGCCGGAAGCCGGTCGGACAGCCTCGACAGCACTGACGGAGGCCCGTACGGCCATGCACGAACGATATGTGGTGCCGTTCGGCGAACTGTTCGAACGGATCCCACTGTTGCCCATGCCGATTCCGACAGGCGGTCCAGATGTTCCTGATCTGGGTGCGGGCGAGCCCGGTGATCCACGGTTGATTCCCGGGTCCGACGGTTCGCGGGAAGAGGTCGGGATGGGACACGATGCGGCCACACTGGACGCCGCGTCGATCGCGGGCACTCGCGTAGATACGGCGATGCAGTCAGCTCCGGGCGTGGAGGCCGGGTGCGGGGCACGAGGCGCGGAGCAATCGGTGCTGTCAGCAGAGAGCAATGAAATGTTTGCGCCGGACAAGCCAGACCTCACCACCACGAGCACGACCGCCGACGGAGACACCGGCAGCGACGGCGACGGCGACGGCGACGGCGACGGCGACGGCGACGGCGACGGGAGCACGCCCCCGGGCGACGACGCCAACAGCGGGAAAAGCATGCGCGTAGCGACCGATTCTGACACCAGCGATAGCGACAGCGCAGGTACGGCCGACTCCGACAGCGCGGACAAGCCGGTATCGACAGTCGGCAGCGGGAGTGACGTGACGTCGACCGACAGCGAGACCAACGCGACAGCGACCGACAGCGAGACCAACGCGATATCCGCCGACCGCGAGGACAGCACGACGTCAACCAGCCGAGAGGACAGCGTGGTATCCGCCGACAGCGAGGACAACGCGATGTCTACCGGTAACGAGAATCGCGCGACGTCTGCCGGTGACGGTGACCTGATGGTGCCCATCGAGGAGGCCGCGACAACCTCGGTGTCTGCCACGGCGACGTCTTCGCCCGGTAGTTCGCCGGGGATGTGGTCGACGGCATCCGGCGCACCGTCTGCGAGCGGCATCGGCATGCCTGTCTGGTCAGCACCTGCACCCTCGCCGACGTTGTCACCGGCCGTCGGGCCGATCGTGAACGATGCGGTTCACGGCCGGAATGGGCACCCGTCGCCCGATGGCATCGGGTCGGCGGGCACGTCATCGGGTGCCGGGACCCGGTCCGTGGTCGGATCCCGGTACGACCTGCCCGGCCAGTTCGCACCGGTGCAGCCGGGTACCGGTCACAACGGCCCCGGCTCGGCGGGCCCGGTGAGCGGTGCGGAGAATTCGGCGCGACCGGGATCGGCACGCCCGGCTGATCGCCATTTCCACTGCCCGGTAGCGCCGTGCACGCCGTTCTCGCCGGGTGCCGAAGAGGAGCACCGGTTGCCGGAATATCTGATCACCCAGGCGAATACCGCGGAACTGCTCGGCACCGCGCGACCGGCTGTGGCCGGTGGGGTGATCGGCGGGGAGGCCGCTGCCGACGAGCAGCAGGCGGCCTCGACTCGGGACCGGCTGCCGTGCCGGTGAGTCGATGGGTCGAACAGCGGCCACCCGGTGTGGGCGGTCGCGGCGGAGTCAGCTCCGGGCAGCCGAGGAGGCAGCGCCGACCTGCTTGCCCGCGAGGGCATCGAGGCCGAGCATCGCCAATAGCGATACGCAATCTTCGGCGTCGTTCGAGTGCGACGCGACCGTCCGCGCGGCGACCGCGCATTGACGGGCGTTCTCCGCCTTCTCGGCAGAGCGCGCTTCAGCGAATTCGCTCTGCTCATGGACGAGGGTGATGTGCCGTTCGGTGGACATTTAGCTCCCTAGGATCGACCCGAAGCCTACGCCCTCAATCGTTATCTTCGGCCCCGAACCCATCGATCTCCGCGCTCGGCGACCCCGGTGCGCAGCACCTCCGGTGAGGTGTGCATCACGTCTGCTCATAGCGCTGACCGGGCGATCATCGATGTCGCCCAGGCCACTCGCCGACCCCGGAATTTCGGTCACGAATCAGTGTCAAGCGACCTGGGTCCGCGCCGCCCGCAGCAGTCGCAGCTGACCGATCTCGGCCACGTTCTTCATCAGTTCGGCATCGACCCCGGAGATCAGATGAGCGACCGTCAACCCCGCATCGGCGGACCAGGGGTACGCCGATACCGCGTCCAGTTCGGCGTCGTCGAGCTCGGCGACGATTTTCGCGGGTCAGATCAGCAGATCGCGGACCACACCGTCGGCGAGCAGGCGACCGCGATCGGTGAGGACCAGACGATCGCCTGTGATCTCGGCGAGGCCGTCGGCGAGGATGCGGTCGAGCGCGCGGTGGGCTGTCGGCGCAAGAGTGGCCAGCGGCAGTCCGGTGCGGAGACGGACAGTGAGCATGAGGTGTTCGGTGTAGCGCTCGTCGTCGGTGAGCGCCTCCCAGCCGGCGGCCGGCAGTCCGCCGAGGCCGACCCGGTCGGCGTAGCGGGCGGGGTGCTTGATGTTCCACCAGCGGACCCCGCCGACGTGGCTGTGCGCACCGGGACCGGCCCCGAGCCAGTCGCCACCGTCCCAGTAGCCGAGGTTGTGGCGGCACCGGGCGGCATCGTCGGCCGCCCAATTGGAGACCTCGTACCAGGACAGCCCGGCGTCGGCCAGGCGGGCGTCGATGCGTTCGTAGCGCGCGGCGAGGACGTCCTCGTCCGGCGCGGGCAGCTCACCGCGCCGGACCTTGCGCGCCAGCGCGGTGCCGTCCTCGACGATCAGGGAATAGGCGGAGACATGGTCGACACCGGCAGCCAGCACGGCATCGAGGCTCGCGTCGAGATCGGCATCGGTCTCGCCGGGGGTGCCGTAGATGAGGTCCAAGTTGACGTGCTCGAACCCGGCCGCCCTGGCTTCCTTCGCGGCGGCGACCGCACGCCCTGGGGTGTGGGTGCGATCGAGCACCTTCAGTACATGCTGCGCCGCGGATTGCATGCCCAGCGACACCCGGGTGTATCCGGCGGACCGGATGCGCTCGAAGAATCCGGGCGAGGTGGATTCGGGATTGGATTCGGTGGTCACCTCGGCACCGGGCGCGAGGGTGAAGTTCGCGCGCACCGCGTCGAGGACCGAGGCCAACCCGTCGCCGCCGAGCAGCGACGGCGTCCCGCCGCCGACGAAGACGGTCGACACCGCGGGCGTCTCGCTCGGCAATGCGGCGAACTCGCCCGCCGCGGTCGCCAGCTCGCCGCGCAATGCCTCGAGCCACGACTGCGGCGACGCCGAGGTGCCCAGCTCCCCCGCCGTATAGGTGTTGAAGTCGCAGTACCCGCAGCGCGTCGCACAGAACGGGACGTGCACGTACACCCCGAAAGCGCCGCCCCCGAAATCGCGCAACACCGGCCGATCGGCATCGGCCGGTGTCACGCCGGAAGCCCCGGAAGCAGCGCTGGTGGTCACCCCTCCAGTCTGCCGGGCCCTGGTAAACCGTCACGCACGGCCCCTCGCCGCCAGACACGGCCGGTACCCGCCTCGACGGAACCGGCGCCGACCGAAACGGGCGCTCGTCAACGTCCCCGATCCAGGGAGGCACCGCACCGGCATCCTCAGGAAGCAGCCCGCACCGACCACACAGCCGTCGCATCGTGTGCGCGCGGCGCGGGGCCCGGCCCGTCGCATGGTGCTCGCGCGAGGCCCGGCCGGCGAACCGGCTGTGGCCTACCGCACACAGAGATACTCGAGCGCATCAACGGTCGGATCCGGCGGGCCGGATATGACCCCCGTCACAGAACCGGTCGGCAGTCCAGGGAATTTCCCCCAAAAGTGCGGGAAATATCTCCTTGCGGTCGGAACGCCCCGGCTGACGTGGCACAATAGGCCCATGCACGTAACTGGAGTACGACTCGTGGCCCGGCGCCACGTCGACTTCCAGCGTGTCTGCAGCGCCTGTTGTCGGCCCGGTTTCCACCGGTAGCGCAGCGGCGTCCACGCCCGGGTCTCCCCCGGTGCCATCGACTTTCATCGGCCCGCTGACCACCTGACGCGAGCCAGCCCCTCGCGCCTTCAGCACGGATGTACACCCACCCCCGCAGGAGCGACCCCACATGACGTCGAGCACCGACGCCGCTTCGACCGAACAGTCGACGCCGGCCCGCCCCGAGCGCCCGGCAGCCGAACGCCGCGTGCGGCCCGAACGGCCCCGCGGCGACGCCCCGGTCGCGCCGCGCGAACGCACCGGCAAGCCGGTCCGCCGCCGCTCCGAAGGCCAGTGGGCCCTCGGCTACCGCGAGCCGCTCAACCCGAACGAGCAGTCCAAGAAGGACGACAACCCGCTCAACGTGCGCGCACGCATCGAGAACATCTACGCCAAGGGCGGCTTCGACTCGATCGACAAGGCCGATCTGCGTGGCCGGTTCCGCTGGTGGGGTCTCTACACCCAGCGCGAACAGGGCTACGACGGCACCTGGACCGACGACGACAACGTCGACCTCCTCGAAGCCAAGTACTTCATGATGCGGGTGCGCTGCGACGGTGGCGCGCTCAATGCCGCCCAGCTGCGCACCATCGGCGGCATCTCCACCGAGTTCGGCCGCGACACCGCCGACCTGTCCGACCGCGAGAACGTCCAGTACCACTGGATCGAGGTCGAGAATGTCCCGGAGATCTGGCGGCGGCTCGAGTCGGTCGGCCTGCACACCACCGAAGCCTGCGGCGACTGCCCGCGTGTCATCCTCGGTTCGCCGCTGGCGGGCGAGTCGCTCGACGAGATCATCGACCCCACCCCGGCCGTCGAGGAGATCGTCAAGCGCTACATCGGGAAGAAGGAGTACTCCAACCTTCCCCGCAAGTTCAAGACCGCGATCTCGGGCCAGCAGGACGTGGTGCACGAGATCAACGATGTCGCCTTCGTCGGCGTGCACCACCCCGAGCACGGCCCCGGCCTCGACCTGTGGGTCGGCGGTGGTCTCTCGACCAACCCGATGCTGGCCAAGCGGGTCGGCGCGTGGGTGCCGCTCGACGAGGTACCCGACGTGTGGGAGGCCGTGGTCTCGCTGTTCCGCGACTACGGCTACCGCCGCCTGCGCACCAAGGCCCGCCTGAAGTTCCTGATCAAGGACTGGGGCATCGAGAAGTTCCGCCAGGTGCTCGAGGACGAATACCTGAAGCGCAAACTGATCGACGGTCCCGCGCCGGAGCAGCCCACCAAGCCGATCGACCACGTCGGCGTGCAGAAGCTGCGCAACGGTCTCAACGCCGTCGGCTTCTCGCCCATCGCCGGCCGCGTCTCGGGCACCATCCTGAGCAAGGTCGCCGACGCCGCCGAGAAGTACGGCTCGGACCGCATCCGGTTCACCCCGTACCAGAAGCTGATCGTCCTCGACATCGCCGACGACCAGGTCGACGCGCTGATCGACGAGCTCGAGCCGCTCGGCTTGCAGGCCCGTCCGTCGGTCTGGCGGCGTAACCTGCTCGCCTGCTCGGGCATCGAATTCTGCAAGCTGTCCTTCGTCGAGACCCGCAAGCGCTCGCAGGTGCTGGCCCCGGAGCTCGAACAGCGCCTGGCCGACATCAACGCGCAGCTGGACGTACCGATCACGATCAACATCAACGGCTGCCCCAACTCCTGCGGCCGGTCCCAGATCGCCGACATCGGCTTCAAGGGTCAGCTCGTCGACGACGGCAACGGGAATCAGGTCGAGGGCTTCCAGGTTCATCTGGGTGGCAGCCTCGGCCTGGATTCCGGATTCGGCCGCAAGCTGCGTCAGCACAAGGTCACCAGCGTGGAGCTCGGCGACTACATCGAACGCGTCGTCCGCAACTTCGTGAAGAACCGGGAAGCCGGGGAACGTTTCGCGGTGTGGGCTGTGCGCGCCGACGAGGCCGACCTCCGATAGGCGATGAGGAGATCCCCACAGTGACAACGAATCTCGCGACGAAACTGTCCGAAGACGAACTGCGCGCGCTCGCCGAGCAGGGTGCGGCCGAACTCGGTCCCGACGCCTCGGCCGCCGACCTGATCGCCTGGACCGACCGCACCTTCGGCACCGGCTACATCGTCGCCTCGAACATGCAGGACGGGGTGCTGGTCCATCTGGCCGCGCAGACCCGTCCGGGCGTCGACGTGCTGTTCCTCGACACCGGCTACCACTTCGCCGAGACCATCGGCACCCGCGACGCGGTCGAGGCCGTGTACGGCGTGCACGTGGTCAACGTGCGGCCCGAGCACAGCGTCGCCGAGCAGGACGAGTTGCTCGGCAAGGATCTGTTCGCCCGTGACGCCGCCGAATGCTGCCGGCTGCGCAAGGTCGTCCCGCTGAAGAAGTCGCTGGCCGGCTACAACGCGTGGATCACCGGCATCCGCCGGGTCGAGGCACCCACCCGCGCCAACGCGCCGCTGATCTCCTTCGACGAAGCCTTCGGCCTGGTGAAGATCAACCCGATCGCACCGTGGTCCGACGACGAGATGCAGGCCTACATCGAGGCCAACGGCATTCTCGTCAATCCCCTGGTGGAGGAGGGTTATCCGTCCATCGGCTGCGCGCCGTGCACGCGCAAACCCGAACCGGGGTCCGATCCGCGCAGCGGCCGCTGGGCCGGCCTGGCCAAGACCGAATGCGGATTGCACCAATCATGACCGTCACCACCTCTGGGAGTGAGCCTGTGAGTACCCACATCACCGAACGCGATCTCGGACTGACCGAGTTCGACACCCTCGCGGCGCTGGAGTCCGAGGCGATCCACATCTTCCGTGAGGTCGCCGGCGAGTTCGAGCGGCCGGTGATCCTGTTCTCCGGCGGCAAGGACTCCACGGTGCTGCTGCACCTGGCGCTCAAGGCCTTCTGGCCCGCGCCGCTGCCGTTCTCGCTGCTGCACGTCGACACCGGGCACAACCTCGACGAGGTGCTCGCGTTCCGCGACAAGGTGGTGGAGAAATACGGCCTGCGCCTGCATGTGGCCTCGGTCGAGGAGTACCTGGCCGACGGCCGCCTGACCGAGCGTCCCGACGGTATCCGCAACCCGCTGCAGACCGTCCCGCTGCTCGACGCCATCACCGAGCACCGTTTCGACGCGGTCTTCGGCGGCGGCCGCCGCGACGAGGAGCGCTCGCGCGCCAAGGAGCGGATCTTCTCGCTGCGCAACGCCTTCGGCCAGTGGGACCCGAAGCGTCAGCGTCCCGAGCTGTGGAACCTCTACAACGGCAAGCACGCTCCGGGTGAGCACGTACGGGTGTTCCCGCTGAGCAACTGGACCGAGCTCGACATCTGGCGCTACATCGCCCGCGAGGACATCGATCTGGCCAGCATCTACTACGCCCACGAGCGCCCGGTGTATCAGCGCGACGGCATGTGGATGACCCCCGGCGTCTGGGGCGGCCCGTCCGAGGCCGAGGTGCTCGAGACCCGTTCGGTGCGCTACCGCACCGTCGGCGACGGTTCCACCACCGGCGCCATCATCTCCGACGCCGCCGACAACGCCGCCATCCTGGCCGAGGTCGCCGCGTCCCGACTGACCGAACGCGGTGCTACCCGTGGCGACGACCGCGTGTCCGAAGCCGCCATGGAAGACCGCAAGCGAGAGGGTTATTTCTGATGTCCGACCTATTGAGGCTGGCCACCGCCGGTTCTGTCGACGATCATGGGCACAGCCACGCTGGTCGGACGGAGGCGCGACAGTGAGCGACCTCCTTCGCCTGGCCACCGCCGGTTCTGTCGACGATGGCAAGTCCACCCTGGTCGGACGGCTGCTCTACGACACGAAGTCCGTGCTGGCCGATCAGATCGACGCCGTCACCCGCGCCTCGGTCGACAAGGGTCTGTCCACCCCCGACCTGTCGCTGCTCGTCGACGGCCTGCGCGCCGAGCGTGAGCAGGGCATCACCATCGATGTGGCCTACCGCTACTTCGCCACGCCGAAGCGGTCTTTCGTGCTGGCCGACACGCCGGGGCACGTGCAGTACACCCGCAACACCGTGTCCGGTGCGTCCACCGCGCAGCTGGTGATCCTGCTCGTCGACGCGCGCAAGGGTGTCATCGAGCAGACCCGCCGCCACGCCGCAGTGCTGGCGCTGCTCGGTGTGCCGCGCCTGGTGCTGGCCGTGAACAAGATCGACCTGGTCGACAACCCGGCCGAGGTGTTCGCCGCGATCTCGGCCGAGTTCAACACCCTCACCGCGAAGCTGGGCTGGGCCGACTCCGACGTCCTCGAGATCCCGGTGTCGGCGCTGCACGGCGACAATATCGCCAGCCGGTCCGGGAACACGCCGTACTACGATGGCCCGTCGCTGATCGAGCACCTGGAATCGGTTCCGGTGGACGCGGATTCGACCGGCGAGCACGCCCTCGGCCTGCGTTTCCCGGTGCAGTACGTGATCCGTCCGCGCACCGCCGAGTACCCCGACTACCGCGGGTACGCGGGTCAGATCGCGGCCGGTTCGGTCTCCCCCGGTGACGAGATCGTGGTGCTGCCCTCGGGCAAGCGCACCACCGTCGAGCGCATCGACACCCCCGACGGCGAACTCGCTGTCGCACAGGTGGGCCGCAGCGTGACACTGATCCTGGCCGACGAGGTCGACATCTCGCGCGGTGACATCATCGCCTCGGTCGCCGACGCGCCGGAAGCGATCGACACCTTCGACGCGACCGTCTGCTGGCTCGGCGACAAGGCGCTGCGTCCCGGCGCGCGACTGCTGCTCAAGCACGGTGCCAAGACCACCCAGGCGATCGTCGGCGCGCTCGTGGAGCGCTTCGACGAGCAGACCCTGACCGCACAGGAGAGCCCGGAGTCGTTGGAGCTCAACGATATCGGCCGTGTCTCGCTGCGTCTGGCCGAGCCGATCCCGGCCGACGACTACCGCACCAACCGGCACACCGGGTCGTTCCTGCTGATCGACCCGGCCGGCGGCAACACCCTGGCGGCCGGGCTGGTCGGCGACGTACTGACCTCGGTCGAGGTCGGTGCCGCGGTCTGATGACTCGCACGCTCGCCCCGCTGCGCGGCCCCGCTGTGGTGCCGCGCGGCGGTGGCGGGCCCGCGTTGCTCGCGGTCGCCCACGGCAGCCGTGACCCACGCTCGGCGGCGACGATGGCGGCCGTGGTCGCCGACGTCGCCGCGACCCGGCCGGATCTCACCGTCCGGCTGGCCTTCCTCGATCTCAACGCACCCTCGGTGGAGCAGGTCGTCGACGAACTCGCCGCCTCGGGGCACAGCGATGTGATCGTGGTTCCCCTGCTGCTGGGTAGCGCCTTTCACGCGCGCGTCGATCTGCCCGCGCTGCTGGCCGAGGTGGCCCGGCGTCACCCCCGGCTGCGGCTGACCCAGGCCGATGTACTCGGTGCCGATCCGGCGCTGATCGCCGCGCTGGGTGATCGCGTCGCCGCCACATCGGTAGCCCAGTTCGCTGGTCCGGCCACCGTCTCCGTGCCTGCGGCACAGCGATTTACGGCACCGGCTGCCAGTCACTCGGTCTCGACCGCCGCGCACAGCGGCAATCCACTCGGCGTAGCCGTGGCGGCGGTCGGATCGCGCGATGCGGCAGCGAACCGGCGTACCGCCACGGTCGCGCGCCGGCTGGCGGTGCTGACCGGACTGCGTACCGAGATCTGTTTCGCGACAGTCGAACCCAGCATCGAGATCGCGGTCGATCGGTTACGTGCCCGTGGTGCGGAACGCATCGTGGTCGCGCCGTGGTTCCTGGCGCCCGGACTGCTCACCGACCGGCTGGTCGCGGCCGCGCCCGGGATCACCCATGCCGAGGTCATCGGAGCACACACCGCGCTGACCGAGGTGATCTGGGCGAGATACGACAGTGCCGTCACCGCAGAGCTCGAGCTCTCGGCCTGACCGCCGGCCCTGCACGGCATCCATCGCGCCCCCGCAGATCGCCCCCCCGGGCCGTCCCGAGCATGGTCGCCACCGCCGAACGTGCCGAGTATCTCGAGGCCGTACTCGACCCGATACCAACGGGCCTGCGATCACCAGACCAACCCCTCGGCCACGCCCACCGGCCAGCGGCACCAGCCTGCAGCCAGCGGCACCAGCGGGCGGCAAGCAGCACCTGCCAGCGGCCAGCGCCCAGCGCCAGCAGCACCAGCCGGCAGCACCCTCCCCAGGGCCAGCGCCAGCAGCACCAGCCAGCAGCCAGCAGCCAGCGGCACTTGCCCCAGCGGCCAACGCCACCGGCTCCCGCCAGCGGACCGCGGCCCGATGCCCGGCGCGTTGCAAGACGGGACACTGGCGTATTCGTGCAATCGATGCCGTCGCAGTCAGTATTCCGTCGTCGACGACGCCGATTGCACGAATACGCCAGTCGGAGCCCGGCCCCGAGTCGGCTGACCATCGCGGGAGGCCCTCGACGGCAGACGAGGACTGACCACCAACCAGCGGCCAGCGGCGCCTGCCAGCGGCCAGCGGCATCAGTCTGCGGACTGCGGCCCGAGGTCCGAAGTCCGGCGCGTTGGAGGACGGGACACTGGCGTATTCGTGCAATCGATGCCGTCGCAGTCAGTATTCCGTCGTCTGCGACGCCGATTGCACGATTATGCCGGTCGGAGCCCGGCCCCGAGTCGGCTGACCGTCGCGTGGGGCCATCGACGGCAGACAGTCGACGGCGGATAGGGGTTGGCGCCGGGACCAGCTGGGTAATTCCCGGAGCATCGAATCGCTCCTTGGGGGAAGTCTTGACCGACAGCGCACGCCAGAGTTCCGAAACATCTACCGCCACTCCGACATTCGTCTTCGTACACGGCCTCGCGAGTAACAGCTTCTTCTGGATGCCGCTGGTCCGGGAGCTGGCATTGCTCGGGCACCGGAGCCTAGCGGTCGATCTGCCTGGGCACGGGCTCGATGCCCGGATACCGCTGTCGTACCAGGCGCCGCAGGATCTCCCGTCCTTCACCGCTGGTGAATCGCCGATGGCCGGGACCACCGTGGCGGACAATGTCGGCCACGTGATCGATGTGGTGCGGCAGGTGCGGCGGTACGGGCCCGTCGTGCTGGTCGGGCACAGCCTGGGCGGCATCACCATCGGCCTGGTGGCCAATGCGATTCCGGATGCTGTTCAGCGACTCGTCTACGTCTCCGCGTTCTGTCCATCGACACCGGAGGCGCCCAGCGCCATGGCCCTGGCCACGACTCCCGAAGCTACTCAGGGTATCCCGGCCGCGAACCCGGACCATTCACTGTTCCTCGGGCTGGAGGCCGTGCCGCCCGGCATCATCCGCTTCAACCTGCGCTCGGCCGATCCCACAGCCATCGAGGACTTCCGGCGGATCAACATGCCCGACGCCACCCCGGAACAGGCCCTCACCTTGATCAACTACACGATGCAGCCCGAGGACAGCGCCCATACCCAATTCGCCGACGCCCGCGTCGACGCCGAAACCTGGGGCCGCATCCCCCGCAGCTACATCCGCCTCACCCGCGACAAGGTCCTCTCCTCCGCCTTGGTCACCAAGATGATCACCGACGCCGACCGCCTCACCCCCGACAACCCCTTCGACGTCCACACCCTCCCGACCGGCCACGTGGACCTCGCCCTCCACTCCGCCGAACTGGCCGCCGTCCTCGACAAACTGGCCTGAACTTCCAGTGACTCACCTCACACGCCTCCCACTCTTTACCGCATACCCCCTGGGGGTATAAGTTGGAGGCAACGAAAGCGGCACAGAGAGGCAAAGACGATGACCACCAACACCCACACCAACCACCACCACGCCGACCCAGCCCCCACGCCCCACGCCGG
>NZ_JBHZBX010000020.1:53680-134851 GCF_042755165.1 Nocardia sp. NPDC059177
GGCACGCTGCCCACGCCGGGCACGCTGCCCACGCCGGGCACGCTGCCCACGCCGGGCACGCTGCCCACGCCGGGCACGCTGCCCACGCCGGGCACGCTGCCCACGCCGGGCACGGTGGTGGGGTGCCGGGTGGGCTGCAGGTTTCGCAGGATGGGTACACGCTGGACCTGGAGACCGTGATCGCGCGGCCGGGGGATATCGACTTCCGGTTCCGGATTCTCGGGCCCGACGGGGTGGCGGTGACCGAGTTCGATCCGATTCACGATCGGGAGCTGCATCTGATCGTGGCGCGGCGGGAGCTGACCGGGTTCTGGCATGTACACCCGCGGCGTGAGGACGACGGGACCTGGGTGATCAGCGTGAATCTGCCCGAGGCGGGCGCTTACCGGGTGTTCACCGATATCGCACCCCGGGCACTCGGCCGGACAATCACCCTGGGCGCCGACCTCGCTGTCGCGGGACACTATGCACCGCAACCGGTTCCGGCGGTGGCGCGACGAGCCGAGGTGGACGGCTACGAGGTCACCGTCGACGCCGACCTGCGGACCGAGGGCGAACTCCTGACACTGACCGTCCGCAAAGACGGCGCACCCGTGACGGATCTGCAGCCCTACCTCGCCGCCTTCGGCCACCTGGTGATCCTGCGCGCCGGCGATCTCGCCTACGTCCACGTGCACCCGAACGGCGAACCCGGCGACGGCATCACCCCGGCGGGACCAGAGATCACCTTCCACACCGCGGTTCCCGGGCCCGGCACCTACCGCCTGTTCCTCGACTTCCGGCACAAGGACGTGGTCCGTACCGCGGCATTCACCCTCTCCGCGGGCTGATCACCGTGGCGCGACAAGGGATCGGACGGCAGCCGAGCCGCCCGATCCCTTGTCGCGCCACCTGAACCGTCCGTACTGTGCAGGAATGGCATCGCTACTGCTCGAAGATCTTCCGCAGGCCGTCACCGCGTTGTTCGCCCGCCGCGCCCGGCACGCGGGATCCACGATCACCGAACAGGTACGCGCGGAACTGATCCGCATCGCCGAGCGTCCCGTGGCCATCGACGCCGTCGTGCGTTTCGTCGAGCAGCACCGTGCCCCGGCACCGGTGATCGACGCGCACGCGACGGCCTTGACAACGGTGTACAGCCTGCCCGCGAACACCTGGCAAGTCCTGTGCCGACGAGCGGCGGCGTCAGCCCAGCCGGTGAGCGACTACGTACGGCACGAACTCGTCGTCGCGGCACGTAACCCCACACTCGACGACGTGCGGGCGGAATTCCTCGACCTGCAGAACGCGAACCCGGACCTGCCGATCGATATCGACGCCGTCCTGGCATCAGCCCGCTACGCCCGCGCCATGAGCTGACACCCACTGCGGGCCACGATCGACCGCCCGCGCCGATCCCCGCGAACGGTCCGCCACCGAAACACCCGCACGATCAGCCGACACCCGCCGCGGGCCTCCGCGATTCACCGCACGCGACCAGCACCGAATCCGGTCCGCCACCGATTCGCCCGCGCGATCAGCCGACACCCGCCGCGGGACTTCGGGATCGACCGAGCGCGACCAGTACCGAACGTCCGCCACCGGTATCTCACCACAGCGCTCGGAGTCCCGGCGATGGGTCTGGCAGTGTTGAGCGCCGATCTCATCCAATTCACGACCAGCTGGGCCGCGGCCGAGGTGGCGAGCGGACGGACATGTCGCCAACGGTTGCGCTCAGCTGTTGCCGTGCACCAGCTCGGTGCCCAGCGTGACTAGTTCCGCCCGCACCGCAGGCGGACCGACGACCTCGACATCGGCGCCCCAACCCGCGAGCTGCCGGGCGACCATCTTCGCCGTGTCCGCGGTGATCCGGGCCCGGACCCGGCCGTCGTCGGCGGGGCCGAGCAGGGTGCAGTTGCGGCCCTGCTGGTCGGCCAGGATCGGGGCGAGGGCAGCCGAGACCAGCACTGTGGCGGCCACGGCGGCGCGGCGCTCCTCCATGCGGGTGACGATTCGCGACCACTCCTCGGGAAGATCGAAATCCACTGGGCAAGCATATATTTCGTCCAGCGTCGTCACCTCGGTGATCCGGTCGAGACGGAAGGTGCGCTGCCCGTGGTCGGTGCCCGCGATCAAATACCAGATCGTCTCCTTCTCGGCTAGACCCCACGGTTCGACGATGCGCTCGGTCCGCACCCCCGCGCGCTGGTATCCGATCCGCACCCGATGCCGGTCGACGACCGCGCGCTGGAGGTCGGTGAGCAGGACAGGTTGTTCGGGGTCCGGACGTCCCCAGCGCGCCGGGTCGACGACGACCGCGTCGGCGGCGGCAGCGGCGTCGGCACGGAAGGTCTGTGGGAGTGCGCGCACCAGTTTGCGCAGGGCCGATTTCACCTCAGGCGCGGCCTGAGCGGCCGGACCGGCCAGCAGGAACAGGGCCCGGGTCTCCCCCGCGGTCAGGCCGGACAGGTCGGTGCGGGCACCGCCGATCAACGACCATCCGCCACCCCGGCCGGGCTGCGGATACACCGGGATGCCCGCCGCGGACAAGGCCTCGAGATCCCGGCGGGCCGTCGCGACCGATACTTCGAGTTCGGTGGCGACCTCGGCCGCCGTCACCCGGCCACGTGCCTGCATCAACAGCAGGGTGGCCACCAGTCTGTCCGCTCGCATCCTTCGATTCTGCCCATAAAAGTGCTCATTCGTTGCGCACTTTGACTGGCAATCTTGTTCGCATCACACCGACTACCCAGGAGCTCCCCATGCTGCGCGGAATGGCCACCACCACCTACTACGCCGACGATCTCGCCGCCGCCAAGGACTGGTACACCGAATTCCTCGGCCTCGCCCCGTATTACGAGGTGCCCGGCGGATACTACGAGTTCCGGGTGGGACCGATGCAGGCCGAACTCGGCATCATCAATCGCGCCTACGCTCCGGCCGGCGCGCGGCACGCGCCCGGTGGTGGCGGTGTGGTGTTCTGGCACGTCGACGATCTGGCGGCCACGTTCGACCGGTTGCTCGCGCTCGGCGCGACCGAGTACGAGCCGATCACCCAGCGTGGTGACGGTGCGGGATTCGCGACCGCGGCGGTGCTGGATCCGTTCGGGAACGTGCTGGGCATCATGAGCAACCCGCACTTCGTCGCCATGACGGCGGCGGCGCGCTAACCGAACCAGCGCTCGAGGACGGTGGCGACGCCGTCCTCGGCGACGTCACCGGTGACCTCGTCGGCCAGGGCCAGTACGTCGTCCGGCGATCCGGCCATCGCGACCGAATGCGCTGCCCAGCGCAACATCTCCCGGTCGTTGAAGCCGTCGCCGATGGCGAGGGTGGCATCCGGTGCGATACCCAGTGCGCGCCGGAGCCGTTCCAGCGCCCAGCCTTTCGACACCCCGCGCCGGGAGACGGTGAGCCACGGACCGAACTCGCCGTGCACCCACGACGCGTCCGGCACCTCCAGCGACGCCAGCAGCCGGAGCATCTCCTCCGGGGATCCGTCGGGCCACCAGCCGTTGAGCCGGGGCGTCGGTTCGCTGCTCAGGACCTGATGGTCGACGAGCTGGAACTCCCCGATCGAGAACTCCCCCGGGCCGTGTCCGGTCGCCCAGGTCCCGACACCGACCCGTTCTGCGGCGAAGATCATCGCCGGGAACAGCGCACGCAGCGCCAGGACCGCCGGTCCCGGATCGAACGCCTGCACCGCGACCGGCTCGCCCCTGGCAACGTCGATGTGCACGGCCCCGTTGGAACACAACGCATGTCCCTCGGTGAGCCCCAGCTCGTGCAGCACCGGCCGTGTCGTGAGCAGCGTGCGACCCGTGGTCACCACGACATGCGCGCCCGCCGCCACCGCCGCCCGCACCGCCGCGACCACCCGCGCGCGCACCGCGAACCCTGTCGCCAGCAGGGTCCCATCCACATCGAGCGCAATCAGTTCCGGCGCTCCCCCGAGTACAGCCACCAGCCCATTGTGCCCGCCCCCACCGACACCCACCTCGGTTTCAGCACCCTGACCTGCGCGGCCCCGATCCGATACACGCCGAATCACCACGAATTACCCGACCCACCAGCACAATCCGGCCACCTACACGATTGCCCAAACCATGGCGGACCAGATCTTCCTCAGCGACAAAGGCTTCAGCCGACACAGTGCGGCCGCTTCGACACCGACGCGCGACCACCACCCGGGCGGTCGATTCGTGTGAACCTGTCCCCAGGGTCAGCCGCACGCCTACCCGCGTTCCGATTCCGAATCGACCATCGTCTCGGGCGACCCGCAACGCCTCGCCATCGACGGGCGCCGTTGCCGGCGGCGACAACCACCCGAGTCCACCAACCCCGCACTGAGCACTGCGCGCAGCCACGCAGGACAGAGATCGAAGTCCTTTCCTCTGAGTAGCGATCGTGAAGTCGCCGCAGCTATCGAGCCGCTCGGCAGCAACGACGAGAGCCCCTACCTGCGCCGCCACCCTTCGAGCCGCCGGAGGACGAACCGCCGGTCGAGGAACAGACCACTGCGCACTGTGCTCAGACACGCAGACCTACCCGCCGAAGTACGGTCCGCTGCGTACCGATCGTGAGGTTGCCACGACTCCCGAGCCGCTACGCATCAGCGGCGGGAACCACCACCACCGCCGCCACCACCGCCACCGCCTGCGCCGCCGCCCTTCGAGCCGCCGGAGGATGCGCCGCCGGTTGAGGAACCGCCCTTGGAGCCGCCCGAGGACGAACCGCCCGTCGAGCCGCCCGAGGACGAACCGCCGGTCGAGGACGAACCGCCGGAGGAAGTACCTCCCGACGAGGTACCACGGGAGGAATCGCCACCGCCGGACGCACCGCCCGAGGCACCGCCACCGGATCCACCACCACCCGAGGCGCCACCACCTGAGGCACCTCCGCCGCCGGAAGCTCCTCCGCCACCGGAGGAATCGCCGCCGCCCGAAGCGCCACCGCCCCCACCTGATGCATCACCGCCGCCTCCGCCACCGCCGGAAGCACCACCGCCGGAAGCATCACCGGAACCGCCACCACCCGAAGCCCCGCCACCGGACGCACCCCCACCCGAGGCACCATCCGAATCGCTGCCACCCGAGGCACCACCGCCGGACGCACCCCCACCCGAGGCACCATCCGAATCGCTGCCACCCGAGGCACCACCGCCGGACGCCCCCCCATCACCTGCGCCGCCTGTCGAACCACCGGTCGACCCGCCGGTGGACGCACCTCCCCCGGTGGACGCACCGCCGTCGGTCGAACCATCGGTTCCACCCGGAGAGGTACCGGTTCCCGGCTGAGGGCCGGAAGGTGCTGTGCCGGCGGAGGTTCCGGGCGTGCCGATGTCGCCGGCGCCCGGAATCGTGGTGCCGCCGGACGGTGTGTCCGAGGCGGGGACGCCGGGGATGGAGGACCCGGGGGTCGAGGATCCGGGCGATGTCGGGGCACCGGGCGTCGACGGAGTACCGGGGACCGACGGGGTTCCCGTGATCGGACCGGGGCCGGCGATCGGGCCGAGATCGGAGAGGTCGGGGCTGCCCGGGTCGGTGGGGGTGTTGTCCGGCTGGGTGCGGTTCGCGAAGGGCAAGGGATTGATGAAGGTGGCCGGGTTGCCGTAGGTGGATCTGGCCAGCAGCGGTGAGCGGCAGTCGTCGCCGGTGCTCGGCTGGCCGGAACCACCGCGTTCGCCGCCACCGACGGACTCCCCGGCGGCCTCGGCACCACCGATGAACCGTTCGTAGGCGGTGCGGGCCGCGGTCACGGCGGTGGCGCCCGCCACGGCGACCCGGCCGGTGACCGGGTCGATGGCGCTGAGCAGGCCGGCGTTGCGGGCCGCGACCAGGTCGGCGCTCATGTCGTAGAGCAGTGCGTCGGCCGGTGCGCCGAGGGCCGGGAATCGGTCGAGCACGGGGGTCAGGCCGGGATCGAACGGGCTGCCGAACACCGTCATCGCCGACATGGCGAGTGCGGAAACCACCGCGGCGCTGGAGAAGACGGCGACATTGGGTCCGGCCCCACCGGAGGGCTGCACGGGGGCGAAGGTGCGCGCGGCCAGCGCCGCGGCACCGGACGCGACGACCTGGCCGGGATCGGCGACGGTGACCAGCGGGACCCCGAGTTCGGCCAGGGTCCGGGTGACTTCGGGCGCGCGCGTCGCACCACCGACGAGCATGATCCGGGAGAGATCGGCCAGCCGCAGCCCCGCGGCCGCGACCGTCTTGCTGACCAGCGGGAAGGTGTCGCGAATGTGCTCGCTGCGCAGGGCTTCGATGTTCACCATGGCGGTGAGGGTCTGGGTCGCGCGACCGCCGCGTGGCTCTCCGGCGTAGCGAGCGACCATCTCCCCCAGCGGTTTTCCGCCGAAGTCGGTGGACCGTACCGGCGGTCCGACCATCGGGTGGTTCGGCCAGTCGGGTCCGACGCGCAGCACGGTGAGGTCGAGGCTGGTGGCGCCCAGGTCGTAGACGAGGACGAAACCCGGGTCCAGCGGACCGTTTTCGGTTTCGAGCCATTCGGCGGCGGCCACCGGCTCCGGCGCGAGCAGCACCTGGCCCGCACCCGCCAGGTGTAATGCCTGCCCGAGCAGGGACACCTGTTTGTCGGTGTACACCGCCGGATAGGTGAGCACGATGCCCGCGGCCGGTTCGGTCAGCTCGATCAGACCGGTGACGACCGCGGCGATCAGGTTGGTCGCCGAATAGAACCGCCCGCCGATCACCATCGGCTCCGGTTCGCGGCTCAGGTCGGCGAAATCTGTGATCGCCGAGGCGAAGTCGTTGATCGCGCCGATGCGGGGCCGCCCCGCGTCGTCGAAAGTGAGTGCGGTGCGCCGTGTACGCACCGCCGGTTTGGCCGGATCGTCGGCGATCACCGCCGAAATCGCATTGACCGCACCGATACTCAAGCCCAGACCTCTGGTCATGTTTTTTGCTATCCCGTCAACGCACCGTGACCACGTCCAGCACGCGAGCGCACCATGTGGCCGCGGTCGTCTTCCAAACAGCTCGCACAGATTAACCGGGCATCCGAGGAATTGCTGCGTGATTGATACGAAAGACGTGACCTTCGGCCCTTGTTAGGGGATCACCGCAGGTGAGTACGCATACGGACAACCGTCCAGTCCCCTGGACGGTGTCAAATCGACTGACAGACTCCGAGATTCAGCTACCGGAGAGTAATCACCTGACACGTCGCCGAATTGCATTCTTCCGGTTTGTTTTAGCCGCATCCGAATGGACTTACCGACTGGTAATCAATTCATTTGATGCCGAGAAGGTTTTCCTGACAGCGAAATGCGGTGCCGCGCCGAGAAGTACACGCATATTCCGATGACACGTCAACGCAACGACGAATTCCCGCCAGCGGCGCGACAGCGCGGCCCGTTGACTGGAGCCACGGAGACGAACAGATACGGCTCCGGATAGCCAAGGCAGAGAAGGGAATTCGCATGTCCACTCGTTTCGCAGACCAGGTCGTCCTCGTCACCGGCGCCGGTTCGGGCATCGGCCGGGCGCTGGCGTTGCGCGTCGCGGCCGAGGGCGCCGCCGTGGTGCTGGGATCACGCGGCAAGGACCAGGGCGAGCAGGTCGCCGAGCAGATCAGGGCCGCGGGCGGACGCGCGCTGTTCGTCGCGACCGACGTGACGGTCGACGCCGACGCGGCCCGGCTCACCCAGGCCGCGCTGACCGAATACGGCAGGCTCGACGCCGCGTTCAACAACGCAGGCGCGATCAACGCGTTCGGCCCGATCGCCGAGATCGATGAGGCGGCCTGGCGGGCGGACCTGGACCTCAACCTGACCGGGGTCTTCCATGGACTCCGGCATCAGGTGCCCGCGATCATCGCCTCCGGTGGCGGCGCGATCCTGAACAACGCCTCCAATCTCGGCGTCGTCGGGATGGCCTCGGTGGCACCCTATGCGGCGGCCAAACATGGCGTGATCGGGCTGACCAGGTCGGTGGCGCTGGAGACCGCGGCCGCGGGCGTGCGGGTCAACGCGCTGGTCTCCGGCGCGGTCGACACCCCCGCCTTCCGCTCCTCGATGGGCGCCACCCCCGAGGGCGAGGCCGCGATCGCCGCACTGCACCCGATCGGGCGGATCGCCCAGCCCACGGAGATCGCGGCGCTGTGCGCGTTCCTGCTCAGCGGCGAGGCCTCGTTCGTCACCGGGGCCGCGGTCGCGGTGGACGGCGGTTTCACCGCGCAGTGAGCACGTCGAAGGCCCGCCATCTGCGATGACGGGCCTTCGATGCGGGTAGGTCAGCTGCTGCGCGCGAACAGCCGCTTGATCGAGCCCTCGCGCGGTGCCGCGGCGCCACCGGCGACAGCCTGCGGGCGACGGGCCCGCACCAGGCGGTCGAACTCCTGCGCACTGCGTGCCGGAGCGCGCAACGCACCACGGTTGAAGTCCGCGGCCAGCTGCTGGACGGTCTCCTGCGCACAGGACTTGTTGGTCCCGATGAAGCCGGTCGGGCCACGCTTGATCCAGCCGGTGACGTAGGCACCGGGGACGACCTCGCCACCCGGCGCGGACAGGACCCTGCCCTGCGCGTTCGGGATGACCCCGCGCGCGTCGTCGAACGGCAGATCCTTGGTCGGCACCCCTCGGTAGCCGACCGAGGTGAGCACGACGCCGGCCTCGAGCAGGTCGATCTCACCGGTGGGCGCCGCACTGGTGCGGCCCTCGGCATCGGTGACCAGGTCGTTGCGCTCGACCCGCACCCCGGTCACCGTGTCGGTGCCGGCGATCTCCACCGGCGAGGACAGGTAGCGGAACACGATGCGCTTACGCGCGCCGAACGGGCGATTCGCGACGCTGTGCAGCAGGCGCAGCTTCTGCTCGACCTTGTACGGCAGGTCGGCGGTGACCTCGGGCAGCTCGCCCTCGATCGCGATGTCGATATCGGCGGCCAGCAGGCCGACGAACTCCGGCACCGTGAAAGCCGATTCGGCCGGACCGCGCCGGCCCAGGATGACGACCTCTTCGATCTTGCTCTCGCGCAACGCCTTCAGCGCGTAGGGCGCGATATCGGTGGCGGCCAGGGTCGCCGGGTCGACGGTCAGGATGCGGGCGACATCGAGGGCGACATTGCCGTTGCCCACGATGACCACGCGCTTCTGGTCCAGGTCGAACCGGTCGTCGGCGTGCTCGGGGTGGCCGTTGTACCAGGCGACGAAGTCGGTGGCCGACACATTGCCGGGCATGCCCTCACCGGGGATGCCCAGCTTGCGGTCCGCGGACGCGCCCACCGCGTAGATCACGCTGTGGAAGTGCTCGAGCAGCTCGGCATGGCTGATGTGCTTGCCGATCTCGACATCGAGGTAGGTGCCGAAGTCGTCCTGCTCGCTCATGATGTCGAACAGGTCGGCGACCTTGCGGGTGCGCTTGTGATCGGGCGCGACACCGAGCCTGGCCAGGCCGTAGGGCTGCGGCAACCGGTCGAACATGGTCACCGAGACGCCGGGCTGGGTCAGCAGCTCGTCGGCGGCGTACATCGCCGACGGGCCGGAGCCGACCACGGCGACCCGCAGCGGCGAGCGCTCGGTGTCGATCGCGGGCGGCATCACCGGGCGGGCCAGCGTCGGCCGATCGCGCTGCACGCGGTAGAAGTCGGCGTTGATCTCGATGAACGGCTTCTGCTCCGCGGTCAGCTTCTTCGACGAGGTGATCGCGTCGACCGGGCAGGCGGTGGCGCAGGCGCCACAGTCCACACACGCCGCCGGGTCCACGTAGAGCATCTCCGCGGTGAGGAAGTCCGGCTCGTCCGGGGTGGGATGAATGCAGTTGACCGGGCACGCGTAGACGCACGAGGCGTCACTACAGCATGACTGGGTGACAACGTAGGGCATGTCGCTACCGTCTCAGGCTGCTGCGTGCTTGGCGGAGCGCTTGGGCTCCGAACGGTACCGGCTGGACGGGCCGTCGATGCCGAGCAGCTTCCACACCCGCTTGGCGATCGGGTTCATCAGGCCGATCTCCTCGGCGAGCGCGCGCACGTCGATGAAGTAGTCGGCGAAGACCTGCTTGGCCTCCTTGGAACCGTAGAACAGTTCCTTGCGTACCTCGGCCGGCATGTCGAACTGCTTGAAGAAGGTCTTCGGCGGGGTCGCGATGGCGCGGCCGAGCACGAACATGATGATCGGCATGGCCACCGAGAGCACGGCCTTGTTGAAGGCGGGCTGGGCGGGCACGTTCTTCTTCAGGAACTCGTGGGCGAAGGAGATGTGGCGAGCTTCCTCGGCCACGTGGATTGCCATCACGCCGCGCATGATCGGGTGGATGTCGTCACCCGAGCGCAGGATGTCCTTCTGGATGTGGTCGATCGGCTCCTCGCCGGCGAGCACGGCCATGAAGAAGAAGTTCGGGAACAGCGCGCCGGCCGGGGCTGCCAGGTGGCGCAGCTGACGCACGAGCGGGTTCATGCCCGGCACGTCGGCGACGCGGTTGACCATCTCCTGGAACATCAGGGTGTGGTTGTGCTCTTCGATCATCTCGTGCGAGCAGTACCGGAATTCCGGATCGTTGTTCTTCAGGTTGAAGATGTGCTGCATCATGCCGATGATCAGGATGGCCTCGAACTGCAGGCCGACCTTGGCGACATTGGCCTGGCGCACCTTGCCTATCTCGATCTTCTGATCCAGCGGCAGCGCCTGGTACCAGGGGTGACGGCCGATCGGGTCGGCCGAGGTGACCAGGACCCAGCGCTCGGGCTTGTGGTCCGGGTCGAACTCGGGGTTGTCCCAGTCGATGTCCTCGAACGGGTCGAAGTGGCGGTCGACCGACGCCTCCGACAGCATCAGCAACTTCTCGGCGTACGCCTGAGCCTCCGCGACTACGGGATCGACGTCAGGGGTGGTGGGCGCAGACATCGTCGTCACTGCCTCTCCTCAAGGGACGTTTACTGTTTCCAATAGTTACACCTACGAGGAGTCACGTCAACTCTGCGAACGACTCGAATTGACCCCTTCGGCGCGTCGAAACTGCCACCGAAAAAGCTACTCACCAGTAAAAATGGCTCTACCTGTGACACTGCGTCATGGACAGTCGTCCACGGCGTGTGGTGAGACGGCGAAAATTCTCCCCGGCCGAGCGCGTCACGGCGGGAAACGGACCGCCGGTACCGGTCAACCTGCGGCGATCGACCACGACCGGCGGTCCATGACCCGACCGGCCACACGACAGAGGCCCCGCGACGTCGTGTCGCGGGGCCCGGCCGGGAATCGGTGGATCAGGTCGCGGGCAGATCCGGGAGCTTCGTGGCGCGTGCGTAAACCGTCTCGCCCTCGGTCAGCCGCAACGCCGCAGCATCGCCCCGGGTCACCTGGGCGGCGAACTGGTCACCGGTGGCCGCGTTGCGCAGTTCCAGGCGCACCTCGAAGCCCAGCCGCACGATGCGCTCCACGGTGGCCCTGGTGACCCCGGCGGACTCCGCGGTGCCCTCGTGCTCGGCCAGCGCCATGCTCGGATCGCGGCCGATGCGGATGTCGTGCGGGCGCACCAGGTGGCCGTTGAGCCGGGCGACCGCGCCGAGGAACGACATCACGAACTCGTTGGCAGGTCGGTCGTAGACGTCCTCCGGGGAGCCGACCTGCTCGATGCGGCCCTTGTTCATCACCGCGATCCGGTCGGCGACGTCGAGCGCCTCCTCCTGATCGTGGGTCACCAGCACGGTGGTCACATGAACCTCCTCGTGCAGCCGGCGCAACCACTGCCGCAGATCGGTGCGGACCTTGGCGTCCAGCGCGCCGAACGGCTCGTCGAGCAGCAACACCTGCGGGTCGACGGCCAGCGCACGGGCCAGCGCCATGCGCTGACGCTGACCGCCGGACAGCTGCGCCGGATACCGGTGCTGGAAGCCGTCCAGGCCGACGATGCCGAGCAGTTCGTCGACGCGCTTGTCGATCTCCTTCTTCGGCCGCTTACGGATGGTCAAGCCGAAGGCGACATTGTCGCGCACCGTCATGTGCTTGAACGCCGCGTAGTGCTGGAAGACGAAACCGATATCGCGCTTCTGCGGCGCCACATGGGTGACGTCGTTGCCCGCGATCCGGACGATGCCCGAATCCAGCGACTCCAGCCCGGCGATCGAGCGCAGCAGCGTCGACTTGCCGGAACCGGACGGGCCGAGCAGGGCGGTCAGTTCGCCGGAGGGGATGTCGATGCTGACATCGTCGAGAGCGGCGAAGGAACCGTAGTTCTTGCGCGCGTTGGTCACGGTGATCATTCGGTGCCCCGCTTGCGTTCGAGGAGAGTCATCAGAAGGAGTACGACCAGGGCCATGCCCATCAGCAGCGTGGCCGCGCTGTAGGCGCCGAAGGTGTTGTGGTCGTCGATATAGCGGCCGTGCACCAGCAGGGTCAGGGTCTGCGACTTGCCCGGCATCGCCGTCGAGACCATGATCACCGCGCCGAACTCGCCGAGCGCGCGGGCCACGGTCAGCACCACGCCGTAGGTCAGGCCCCAGCGGATGGCGGGCAGGGTGATCCGCCAGAAGGTCTGCCAGCGCGAGGCCCCCAGCGTGGCCGCGGCCTGCTCCTGGTCGTCACCGATCTCGTGCAGCACCGGCTCGACCTCGCGCACCACGAACGGCAGGGTGACGAAGATGGTCGCGATCACCATGCCGGGCAGGCTGAAGATCACCTTGAACCCGATGTTCTCCAGCCCGCCGAACCAGCCACCCGCACCCCACAGCAGGATCAGCGAAACACCGACCACCACCGGCGACACCGCGAACGGCAGGTCGACGATGCCCTGCACCAGGCTGCGGCCCGGGAACTTGCTGCGGACCAGCGCCAGCGCGGTGACCACGCCGAACACGACATTCAACGGCACCACGATGCCCACGATGATCATCGACAGCTGGAACGCCGAGATCGCCGCGGGCGTGGTGATCTGGTCGATGAACGCCCCGATCCCGTTCTCGAAGGTGCGCAGCAGGATGATCACCAGCGGCAGCACCAGCAGTACGCCCAGATAGCCGAGCGCGACCGTGCGCAACGACAGCCGGGTGAACAGCGACAGCTTCATCGGGCGGCCTCTTCCTTACGCGCGGTGCGCTCGGCGAGCAGCCGCAACACCAGCAGGCTGGCGAAGGAGATCACCAGCAGCGCCACCGACACCGCGGCGGCGTTGACCGGCCGGTCGACCTCGATCTGCTGCTGGATGTACTGCGAGGTCATCTGGGTCTCACGCGGGATGTTGCCGCCGATGAGCACCACCGAGCCGTACTCGCCGATCGCCCTGGCGAAGGCCAGGCCGCCGCCGGAGATGATCGCCGGGGCCAGCGTGGGCAGCACGATGCGGCGGAAGGTGATCCAGTTGCTCGCGCCCAGCGACAGCGCCGCCTGCTCCACTTCCTTGTCGACCTCGATCAGCACCGGCTGCACCGAACGCACCACGAAGGGCAGGGTGACGAAGGCCAGCGCGACGATCAGACCGGGCTGGGTGGCGTTGAGGTGGATGTCGATCGGGCTGTTCGGGCCGTAGAGCGAGAGCAGCACGATCGAGGCGACGATGGTCGGCAGCGCGAAGGGCAGGTCGATCAGCGCGTTGACGATGCCCTTGCCGGGGAAGTCGTCGCGCACCAGCACCCAGGCGATGAGCGTGCCCATCACCACATTGATGATCGCGACCACGACGGAGACGCCGAGGGTGATCCGCAACGAGTCCAGCGCCGAGGGCGCGGTGACCGCGTCCCAGAAGCCGGACCAGCCGTCATCGAAGGAGCTCACGGTCAGCGCGGCCAGCGGCAGCAGCACGATCACGCTGAGCCACAGCACGGCGACGCCGATGCCGAACGGGCCCACCGAGCCGGTGACCCGCAGCCAGCTCCGGCGACGGCCCGGCAGCGCGACCGCCGGTTTTTCGGGTTCTACGGCAGCGCCGGGATCGGGGGTGTCCCCGGTCCCGGCGGGCCCACTGCTGTCAGTCACAGTTGTCCAGTATCGCGTGTGTGCTGGGTCACGGCCTACCTGGTGGCCTGGTCGTAGATGACGGCGATCTTGCCGGTGTCCTGGGTGAACAGGTCCTTGTCCACGGCCTTCCAGCCACCGAGATCATCGATGGTCCACAACTTGGCCGGCTGCGGGAAGTCGGCGGCGAACTCGGCGGCGACGGTGGGGTCGACCGGACGGAAGCCGGCCTCGGCCCAGGCTCGCTGGCCCTCGGGAGTGAACAGGAAGTCGCGGAAGGCGGTGGCCTTGGCCAGGTTCTTGGCGTTCTTCAGCACCGCGACCGGGTTCTCGATCTTGAAGGTGACCGGCGGGTTGATGTGCTCGATCGGGTCGCCGTTGCGCTCGGCGAAGATGGCCTCGTTCTCGTAGCTCAGCAGCACGTCACCGGTGCCCTGCAGGAAGGTCTCGGTGGCTTCGCGGCCCGACTTCGGCTGCACCTTGACGTGCTCGGGCGAGATCAGCTGCGTCAGGTAGTCCAGCCCGGCCTGCGGGTTCTTGCCACCCTCGCTCTTGGCCGCGTACGGCGCGAGCAGGTTCCACTTGGCCGAGCCCGAGCTGAACGGGTTCGGGGTGACGACCTCGATGCCCGGCCGGAGCAGGTCGTCCCAGTCCTTGATGTTCTTGGGGTTGCCCTCGCGCACGACCAGGGTGACCACCGAACCGAACGGGATGCCCCGGGTCGCATCGGCGTTCCAGCTCTCCTCGACCAGACCGGCGTCGACCAGGCGGGTGACGTCGGGCTCGACCGAGAAGTTGACCACATCGGCCTCGGCGCCGTCCTTGACCTTGCGGGACTGGTCACCCGAGGCGCCGTAGGAGGCCTGGACCTGCACACCCTTGCCCGCGTCGGTCTTGTTGAACTCCGGGATGACCTTGTCGAAGCCCGGCTTGGGCACGGCGTAGGCGTAGAGGTTGATGGTGCCGCCGCTGCCGTCGGCGGTCGCCTCGCCGTCGACCGAATCGCTGGCGCCACCGCCGCAAGCGGTCAGCGCGATCGCGGCGACCGCGGTGAGAGCGACGGCGGCCGCGCGACGGCGCGAGCCGATCCAGGTGTTGCGAGACATCGGGGTGAACCTTTCGGAAAGACCCTGGCCGGCGACGTCGGTCGCGACGGCAGGGTTCGCACATGTCGATCGGTAGACCTGCCGGGTAGTGGATACACGGCAGTTGGCGCGACTCGGGCCCGCTGGCCCCCGGAGTGACGAACTACGACTGCGAAAACAAGGCGCGCGCCAGTCTACTGGGCAGGAACGCGCAGACGAGTTCGATGGCCGATCATCGACAGAGGATGTCCGCGACCGCGAGGTTGCCGACAGCGATCAACGCCAATTCATGGCGGATCTGCGGGGCGACACTCGACGACACAGGCAGACTGTAGCAGATTGCGACATGATGATTCGAATCGACGAGAGTTCCACACCGAGGGGGGATTTCACATCATGACCATTGCGCCGGACCGGGTACGTGTGCGTTTGCCGGAGATCAGCACGCGAGCCTGGGAACACCCCGCCGACCGCACCGCGCTGGTGACCCTGCGTTCGCTGAGCGGCTTCGACACCGTGCTGCGGACGCTGTCGGGGTTGCTGCGGGAACGTCAGCACCGGTTGATGTACCTCGCGACGGCGGTGCGCGTCGACGATCGCCAGTTCCGCACGCTGCACGAACTGCGCGCCGACTGTGTCGGGGTGCTCGACGCGCAGAGCACCCCGGAGATGTTCGTGCTGCAGGACCCGGCGGTGAACGCGTTCACCATCGGGATGGATCGGCCGTTCATCGTCGTCACCACCGGCCTGCTCGAACTGATGGACACCGAGGAACTGCGCTTCGTGATCGGCCACGAACTCGGGCACGCGCTGTCCGGGCACGCGGTGTACCGCACGATGCTCATGCACCTGATGCGGCTGTCGGCCTCGGTCGGCTGGATGCCGGTCGGCGGCTGGGCGCTGCGAGCGATCGTGGCGGCGCTGATGGAGTGGAGCCGCAAGTCGGAGTTGTCCGGCGACCGGGCGGGTCTGCTGTGCTGCCAGGATGTGGAGGCCTCGGTCCGGGTGCACATGAAGACCGCGGGCGGCGCCTGGCTGCCGGAGATGAACCACGGCGCCTTCCTCGACCAGGCCGACGACTACCTGCGCTCGGGCGACCTGCGCGACGGCGTCCTCAAACTGCTCAACCTGGAACTGCAGTCGCACCCCTTCTCGGTGCTGCGCGCCGCCGAACTGCGCCGCTGGATCCAGTCCGGCGACTACGACCGGATCCTGGGCGGCACCTACCCACGCCGCGACCAGGACAAGAACGCCCGCATCGGCGACGAGGTCAAAGAGGCCGCCCGCAGCTACCGCGAAACCTTCGACCAGTCCGAGGACATGCTCGTCCGCACCGTCCGCGACCTGGGCAAAGACGTGGGTTCAGCGGTCAGCACCGTCGGCCAGGAGGTCGGCCGCACGGTCGCCGACCTCGGCAAACGCTTCGAAGACTGGCGCAAGAACTAGCACAGCGCGCCGGCGCGGACACCGCGCCGGCGCGCACCCGTTATCGCGTGAAGAACCACGCGATGACAACCAGCACCAGCAGAGCGACAAGAGCGAGCTGTACGCGAGAACGTGGCATCAGCGCGCACCACTACCAACAGTCGGGCGCACGGCAGCAGGCACCGGCTGCGGTTCAGCCACCTCGACCCGGTCGTCACGCCCGAGCATCCGGAAGACCGCGCGCAACGCACGATCGAGCAGGTAGGCGATGGCGAAGCTGATCGGGACCATGCCGACCAGCACGACCAGGAACTGCGGAATGAAGGGGAGCCCGGCCACCCAGAGCTCGAAGCCGTCCCACCAACCTGCGATGCGTTGCACAGCGCCAGCCTATCCCGCGCACCGGCACGGACCCTGATCGCGCTGGTCACGGAACGACAACCGGCCGCCGCTCGCGGTGGACGACGCGCGCCGCTGCCGTGAAGATGGGGTGATGGCGTCCACCGACGATCCGCCCTCGGCCGATTTCCTGCCCATCCTGAGCCCGGTGTCCAGCAGCGGCCGCCGGGGCGCGTTCCCGCCGATCGACGACTACGCCTTCCTGTCCGACTGCGAGTCCAGCTGCCTGGTCGCCAGCAGCGGGTCGGTGGAGTGGATGTGCGTGCCGCGCCCGGACTCCCCCAGCGTGTTCGGCGCGATCCTGGACCGCAGCGCGGGGCATTTCCGGATCGGTCCGTACGGCAAGAATGTGCCCGCCGCGCGCCGGTATCTGCCGGGCGGGATGATCCTGGAAACCACCTGGCAGACCGAGACCGGCTGGCTGATCGTGCGCGACGCGCTGGTGCTCGGGCCGTGGCACAACAACGATCAGCGCTCCAAGACGCACCGCCGGACCCCGATGGACTGGGATGCCGAGCACATGCTGCTGCGGATGGTGAAGTGTGTCAGCGGCACCGTCGAACTGGAGATGAGCTGCCAGCCCTCCTTCGACTATCACCAGGGCGGCGCGCAGTGGGAGTACACCGGCAAGGTCTACGAGCAGGCGACCGCGCGGGCTTCCGCCGACGCCGACGCCGGCCCGTCGCTGGTGCTCACCACCGACCTGCGCCTCGGGCTGGAGGGCCGCGAGGCCCGTGCCCGCACCCGGATGTCGGAGGGCGACCAGGTGTACGTCGCGCTCACCTGGTCCGAGCTGCCCGCCCCGGCGACCTTCGACGATGCCGCGAACAAGATGTGGGCGACGACCGAATGCTGGCGGCGCTGGATCACCCTCGGTGACTTCCCCGACCATCCGTGGCGCAGCTATCTGCAGCGCAGCGCGCTGACACTCAAGGGCCTGACCTACGCGCCGACCGGGGCCCTGCTCGCCGCCGCCACCACCTCCCTGCCGGAAACCCCTGGCGGACAACGTAACTGGGACTACCGCTACACCTGGGTGCGCGATGCCAGCTTCGCGCTGTGGGGCCTGTACACGCTGGGCCTCGACCGCGAGGCCAACGACTTCTTCGCCTTCCTCGACGACGTCACCACCGGCGAGAACGGCGACGCGCTGCCACTGCAGGTGCTCTACGGCATCGGCGGTGAACGCCGCATCACCGAATACGAACTGCCCGCGATGACCGGCTACGACGGCGCGATCCCGGTCCGCGTCGGCAATGCCGCCTACGACCAGGACCAGCACGACATCTGGGGCACCATGCTCGACGCGGTGTACCTGCACGTGAAGTCGCGCGGGCAGGTGCCGGAGAACCTGTGGCCGCTGCTGGAACGCACGGTGCAGGCGGCGATCGCCAACTGGCGGGCCCCCGATCGCGGGATCTGGGAGGTGCGTGGCGAACCGCAGCACTTCACCTCGTCGAAGATCATGTGCTGGGTCGCGCTTGACCGTGGCGCCCGCCTGGCGCAGCTGCACGGGCAGCACGCGCGCGCGGCGGAGTGGTTCGCGATCGCCGAGCAGATCCGCGACGACGTGCTCGCCCACGGGGTCAACGACGAGGGCGTGTTCACCCAGACCTACGGCGGCGAAACCCTCGACGCCTCGCTGCTGCTGGCGGTGCTGACCCGGTTCCTGCCGCCGGACGACCACCGGATCCGCGCCACGGTGCTCGCGATCGCGACCCGGCTCACCGTCAACGGGCTGGTGCTGCGCTACCACACCGACACCACCGACGACGGCCTCGAGGGCGAGGAGGGCACCTTCACCATCTGCTCGTTCTGGCTGGTGTCGGCGCTGGTGGAGATCGGTGAGCTGGAACGCGCGACACATCTGTGCGAGCGGCTGCTCGGGTTGTCGAGTCCGCTGCGGCTCTACGCCGAGGAGATCGATTCACGCACCGGCAGGCACCTGGGCAACTTCCCGCAGGCGTTCACCCATCTGGCGCTGATCAACGCGGTCACCCATGTGATCCGCGCCGAGGACTCGCGCAACGCGGGTCAGTTCCAGCCCGCGCACACCCCGGCGCACCGGTCCTGATTCAGTACGACAGCCGTTCGGCGCGTTCGCGCAGACCCGCGATGGTGCGCAGGCCCGCGTCGATCTCGGTGATGCGCAGCTCGCGCTGGTTGCCGTAGCGCAGGCCGGTCTCCTCGGCCGCACGCAGCGCCTCCTCGGCGGTGCGCGAGACCTCGGCGGCGATCTCGGTGTAGTGATCGCGCAGGACCCGCTGCAGGGTGCGCAGGCGGTTGCGGGATTCCTTGCCGACCTGGAAGATCACGTCGTCGGCGAGCCGGGCGACGGCGACCTTGGCCTCGGCCTGCCTGCGCTGCTTACGATTGCGCCGGTCGTCCCACAGCGCGTTCACACCGAGCAGCACACCGGCGCCGGCCGAATACCAGTTGACCAGCGACATGCCGAGCAGGCTGGTGGCCAGACCGACCATCAGGATGCCACCGTAGGAACCGCGCAGCGCCGAGAGCGCCTGTTGCCCGACACTGGCTTTGGCGCTTTCCAGCGTCTCCAGCGGCTGCACCGGATCGAGCACCTCGCCGGGATCGGTCAGGCGCAGCTCGGGCAGCGGCGGAGTCCGGTTGTCCGGCGGGAACTTCGCGGCCACCTGCTCGGCGAGCTCCACGGCGCGGTAGTGCGCCATCACGAAGTTCTCCTCGACCGCCTCGCAGATCCGGGCGTCGAGCTCGGTGGCGAAATCGGTCCATTTGCGCGCCGGGTCGGTGCGGGTGATCTCGGTCTCGGCCTCGCGGACCAGGGTGCGCAGGCGGTGCCGCAGGTCGTGTTCGATGTCGGCGCCCAGCTCGGAACTGCCGTCGACCAGGGTCACCTGCCAGGTCGCGGTGCGCTGACGCAGCTGATCGGCCTCGGCGCGGGCCCCGGCCAGACGCTGGGTGATCTCGGCGCGCCGGCGCGGATCGCGCAGGGTGTCGGCCTCGGCGCGCAGGGTGACGGTGAGCTGGTCGGTGACCAGCGCGATATCGCGGACCGCGGCGGCGATGGCGACCGAATCCGCCTGCGCCACCACGTAATCCTGCAGGTGGTCGATGAGCTGGGGCACCCCGGACTCGGCATCGCGCTGCTGGTCGCCGGTGTCGGCGGCCTGCTGGTGCAGCAGTGCCGAGACCGGCGCCACCGCGAAGTTCAGCCCGGCGCCGTCGAGCAGCGCGCGGTTGCGGCGCTGGGTCAGCGACCAGTGCGGGTTGCGGTCGATCTTGGTGAGCACGCAGACCACCGAGGGACACACCTGCTCGACCCGGCGCAGGTAGTCCAGCTGGGCTTCGGTGAGTTCGGCGGCGGAATCGGCGGCGTAGAGCACCACGTCGGCGGCCGCGATCATCGACCACGCCGCACTCTCGCGGGCGACCGGGCCGGGCGCGTCCATCACCACCAGGCCGTCGGCCAGCAGAGGGCTCGGCTCGGCGAACTCCGCGCGCAGCACGCCGAGCGTGGTCAGGGCGGGGCCCGGGTTCTGTGGGTCGACCGGGACCCGTTCGACCCGGCCGCGCGGCGCCGACTTGACCAGGGTGGCCGTCGGCGTCGGCCCGTATTCGACGATCACCGGAACGCTGGGCTTGCCCTCGGTCGCGCTGACCGGGCTCCCGACCATGCTGTTGACCAGCGTGCTCATCCCGGCCTGCGGTTCACCCACGACCACCAGGCGCACCCGGGGATCGCTCAGGCGGGCCCGCACCATGCCGAGGCGGGCGTCGAGGTCGTCGCGGCCGCCCGAGCGGACCAGTTCCCGCAGTTCGTCGACCAGCGACACGACCGGAGCCATCACATCCGGATGCTTCACCGTCGCGGCCTGCAGTCCGGCTGCGGCAGACAACCTGTCCCTCACTCTCGTTGCACGTACCCGGCCGTATCACCGAGGCGAGACGACGTCATTTCAGATGACGGAGTCATACCCACGTGGCGTAGTCGTAACCATGATGATGGGCGGCGGGCAAAACCGCGGCCGTGGGATCGATCCCGACCGAACCCGAATCGAACAGTCCGGCCGAGATGCCATGGTAGCTGCCGCCGTGCTGGTCGAAGTCGGCGGCGATCGGCTTGGCGTCGACGACCGGGGGTTTGATCGGGGCGGCCGGGGTCGGCTGCACGGTCACCGCGGGCGGGGTGACGATCGCCGGCGGATCGATGTCGGCGGTCGGCTGCTTGGTGGGCACGGGCTGCAGGGTGGGCTGCTGGGTCGGCACCTCGGCCGTCGGCTGCGACGGTGTCGGCTGCGGCTGGGTGGGCTGCGGCTGGGTCGCGGTGGGTACGTCCACCGACGGTGTGCTCGGCGCGGTCGACGGCGTGCTGACCTCGCCGGTGGTGCCCGGCGTGGTGACGGTGTCGTCGTCCGGCAGGGTCGGCTCGACGGTGGCGGACGGCCCCGTCGGTGCGGTCGGGGCGGTCGGCGCCGTGGTGATCGGCACCTTGGTGATCTCCGGCATGGTCGCCGTCGGCGTCGGGAGCGGCACCGTCGACGGTGTGGTCGGCAGATCGATGGTCGGGAACGGCGAGTTCGTGGTGACCGGCGCGGTCGACGGCGTGGTGTCGGTACCGCCGGAGAGGTCGGGCACGACCACCGGCTGGGTCGGCGTCACGGGGGCGAACAGCGCGGGCACGGCCGCGGCGGGCGCGGTCAGCGGCGCACCGCCGGTACCGCCGAGCACATTGGCGATCGGGGTGGAGGCGACATCGGGCTGGATGGTCGTCTGCAGCGGCGTGTTCACCACCGGGCTCACCACGACGGGGGCTGGCGCGGCCGGGGCGACCGGCGCGGGGGCGATCGGGGCAGGAGCAGGGGCTGGTGCCGGCGCGAACGGGGTCGCCGCGACAGGCGCTGGCGCCGGGGCGGCGGGCGCGATCGGGGCAGGCCCGGCGGGTGCGATCGGAGCAGGCCCGGCGGCGGGCGCGGGCGCCGTGGACGAACCGGGCAGCCCGACACCGGACGGCGACGACCCGGGCAGGCTGGGGCCCGAGGACGACGATCCGGGCAGCCCGGTGCCGTTCTGCCCGGAACTCGCGGTGTCGGCGCCGGGGACCTTCATCCCGCTGCCCAGGTACTGGCCGTAGTCGTCGAGCTGGTCACCGACCTTGCCGACCTGCACGTCGAGCTTCATCTGCGAGGTGAACCACACACCGTCGAGCCCGGCGTGCATGTCGACCTGCCAGTCGGAGGTGACCATCGCGCCGTAGCCGTCGAACAGGCCGCCCAGGTCACCGATGCCGTCGAAGAGCCCGTCGGAGCCGCCGGCGCCGGTACCGCCACCGGCCACCGGATTGGTCGCATCCGGCAGACCGGGCAGACCGATGCCGTCGAAACCGGGGATGCCGACGCCGTTGCCGGGCAGGCCGTCGAAACCCGGGATGCCGATGCCGTGTCCGGGCAGGCCTGCGCCCGGGTCGAGGCCGGGCAGGCCGATGCCGTTGTCGAGGCCGTCACCGGCGCCGGCACCGTAGCCCGGGATGGTCGGGGTGTGCGCGTAGGACGGGATACCGATGCCGTTCGAGGTCTCCCCGTCGGAACCGGGAATCTGTGGGTGCCAGTCGGATTCGCCGCGTTCGCTCGCGCGCGCGACCATCGCGACGTCGCCGTCCATCGGCGGCAGCCCGCCGAAGGGCGTGTGCGGGGTCACCGGCGCGGGCGTGGGGTCGTATTCGAGGTCGGGGAAGGTGACGATCGGGCTCGGCACATCCGGGTCCGGATCGGCGGGAACATGCGAGGACCAGCCCGCGTAGCGGCTGGCGTCGTTGCTCGTCCCGTGTTCGGGGGTGGTGCCGTTGGCCGCGACCAGCGCGCCACCGGTCACATAGGCGCCGGCCCGGGCGACCCTGGCCACACCGTTGGCGACCCGGTACGCGGTGTCCGGGCCCTCTGCGCGCGCGGCACCGTCATCCGTAGGCAGATCACGCGTCATCAAAGCTCCAACATTCGCATCGCTGTTACTCCCCACCCGATCGAGGCGAAGTGAGAATCATCCAACACTATTTCCGGAAGACCGCACTGTCATTTCGTCCAGAACGGTCGGTTACCACCCTATGGCGAGCAACAGCTTTCGGCGAGCCCGTGGAACCAGGGGGATCCGGATCCCGAGAGAACTCTAACGATTGCTCAACGGAGCGTGAAGATCGGCTGCTTAGCGTCGGTTCAGCCGGTCGAGCCGATCGGCGAAACCCACGTCAGGAGACCGACAATGACCCCGTCCTCGCCCCGCCGCCGGATCCGCACCGCCGCCCTGTTCGGTGGAGCCGCCCTGCTCACCGCCGCTGCCGCCGGTGTCGCCACCGCCGACCCGGCCACCACTGCCGACGACGGCAGCATGGTGGCCGTCTGCGCCGCGCCCGGCGAACCGGGCCTGCCGATTCCGGTCGCCCCCGCCGCGCCGATGCCCGGCATGCCCGTCGAGCAGTACACCCTGGCACAGCCGGGTGACGGCGCCCACGCGCAGACCATCCTCGTCCAGCCCGATGGCGCTGTGCAGTCCATCCCCGCGATGCCGCTGCTGCCGGCCGCACCGGCGGAGACAGGGGGCGCGGTGTGCGTACAGAACAGCCCCGACGGGCCGATGGTGACACTGCCCGCACCCGGCGGCCCGGCTGTCGCGCAGCCGGTGATTCCGCGCTGACCAGCGGCAACAATGGATCACACTAGGGTGAGTGCATGACCGGACAGCAGATCTTGGTCGTCGACGACGAGGTCCGGGTGCTCGCGTCGCTGCGCCGGGGCTTGGAGCTCTCGGGCTTCGACGTCATCACCGCCGCCGACGGCGCGCAGGCACTCACCCTGGTGCGCTCCGCCGCACCCGACGCCATGGTGCTCGATGTCAACATGCCCGAACTCGACGGTGTCGGCGTGGTCACCGCGCTGCGGGCGATGGGCAACGACATCCCCATCTGCGTGCTCAGTGCCCGCAGCGCGGTGTCCGACCGGATCGCCGCGCTGGAGCGGGGCGCCGACGACTACCTCACCAAACCGTTCGACCTGGGCGAGCTGGTCGCCCGGCTGCGGGCGCTGCTGCGGCGCAGGCCGGTGACCGCCGCACCGGCCGGGGAGACGGTTCAGGTGGGCGAGGTGGTGATCGACCTCACCGGGTACCGGGTCCATGCGGGCGGCGCAGCGGTCGAGCTCACCAAACGGGAGTTCGAGCTGCTGGCGATGCTGGCCCGCAACACCGGCATCGTGCTCGGCCGGGAGCAGATCCTGTCCACGGTGTGGGGCTACGACTTCAGCACCGACACCAATGTCGTGGACGTGTTCGTCTCGTATCTGCGGCGCAAGCTGGAGGCGAACGGTATCGCGCGGGTCGTGCACACCGTGCGCGGGGTCGGATTCGTGCTGCGGGATCAGCCGTGAGTACCGGTTCGTGGTCGCTGCGCACCCGGGTCGCGCTCGTCTCGGCGGTGGTGGCCGCCCTGGTGGCGATCACCCTCGGCTTCACCTACGCGGCCCTGCTGACAGTGACCGGTACGCGACAGCTCGATCAGACCGTGTCCACCATGCATGTGCAGATGTTCGATCAGCCCGACAGTGTTCCCGCGCTGCCGCTTCCGGCGCCTGCGAGCCCCCTCCCCGATGCCCTGATGCCGGGCGAACCAGCGCTGCTGGAACCCAGCCGAACGATCGACACCACACTCGCGGAGGTGCAGGGCGCGCCGGGTTTGGTGGTGCGGCTCGACGCCGATCGTGAGATCGTCGATGCCGCCATCACCCGCAGCCAGCTGATCGGCCTCGGCATCGGCGTCGCGGGCGTACTCGCGGCCGCCGGATTGGGTTGGGTGCTGGCCGGTTTCGCCGCGCGCCCGTTGCGCAGGCTGGCGACCGCCACCCACGAGATCGACACCCTCGACGAGCTCCCACCGCTGTCAGGTCGCGGTGTCAGGGAGGCCGAGGAACTCTCCGACGCGATCACCCGCATGCTCGCACGACTCGAGACCGCGCACGGCGAGACCAGACAGGCACTGGCGGGCGCCCGTGATTTCGCCGCGGTCTGCGCACACGAACTGCGCACCCCGCTCACTGCCATGCGCACCGACCTGCAAGTCCTCGCCGGTGACGACCTCCCCGCCGGCCAGCGCGGTGCCGTCCTCGCCGACGTGCTGGCCGCCGAACACCAGATCGAGCGCACACTCACCGATCTCGAACGTCTCGCCGTCGGCGAACTGACCGACTCCGGCGCGTTCGAACCGTTCGAACTGTGCGAAACCCTCGATCGCGCCGTCCAGAACGCCCGGCGCTCGCACCCCGGCGTCGACATCACCCTGACCGCCTGCGATCCGGTCCCGATGACCGGCCTGCCCGGCGGCATCCTGCTGATCGTCACCAATGCGGTCGCCAACGCGGTCGCGCACGGGGACGCCACCGAGATCGCCGTGGCGGCGAGCACCGGCGCCGACGGCATCGAGATCACCATCGACGACAACGGCGCGGGCATACCGGAACACCTGTCCCCCACCGCCTTCGACCGCTTCGCCAAACGCCCGGGCTCCCCCGGTTCGGGCCTGGGTCTTGCCCTGGTCCGGCAGCAGGCCGAATTGCACGGCGGCACCGCCGAACTCGCCGAAAGCCCGCTCGGCGGGACGCGCCTGCTGGTGCGCGTCACCGCCGAACCGGACTGAGCTACTTGCCCTTCGGCTTGTCCGAGGCCGCGTCCGAGGACAGCGCGGCCACGAAGGCCTCCTGCGGCACATCGACCCGGCCGATGGTCTTCATGCGCTTCTTACCTTCCTTCTGCTTCTCGAGCAGCTTGCGCTTACGGCTGATGTCACCGCCGTAGCACTTGGCGAGCACGTCCTTGCGGATCGCCCTGATGTTCTCGCGCGCGATGATCTTCGACCCGATCGCGGCCTGGATGGGCACCTCGAACTGCTGACGCGGGATGAGTTCGCGCAGCTTGGTGGTCATCTTGTTGCCGTAGGCCTGGGCGGCGTCCTTGTGCACGATGGCACTGAACGCGTCGACAGCCTCGCCCTGGAGCAGGATGTCGACCTTCACCAGCGCCGAGGACTGCTCGCCCGCCTCCTCGTAATCGAGCGAGGCGTAACCGCGGGTGCGCGACTTGAGCGAGTCGAAGAAGTCGAAGATGATCTCGGCCATCGGCAGCGTGTAGCGCATCTCCACGCGCGTCTCCGACAGGTAGTCCATGCCCAGCAGCTCGCCGCGGCGGCTCTGGCACAGCTCCATGATGGTGCCGACGAACTCGCTCGGCGCGATCACAGTGCACTTGGTCACCGGCTCGAAGGTCTGACGCACCTTGCCCTCGGGCCAGTACGACGGGTTGGTGACGATGTGCTCGGTGCCGTCCTCCATGACGACCCGGTAGATCACGTTGGGCGCGGTGGAGATCAGGTCCAGGCCGAACTCGCGCTGCAACCGTTCGCGGGTGATCTCCATGTGCAGCAGACCGAGGAAGCCGCAGCGGAAACCGAAGCCGAGCGCCACCGAGGTCTCGGGCACGTAGGTCAGCGCCGCGTCGTTGAGCTGCAGCTTGTCCAGCGCGTCGCGCAGATCCGGGTAGTCCGAGCCGTCGACCGGGTACAGGCCCGAGTAGACCATCGGGCGCGGTTCCTGGTAGCCGGCCAGCGCCGAGGTGGCGCCGTCGCGCGCGGAGGTGACGGTGTCACCGACCTTGGACTGGCGCACGTCCTTCACACCGGTGATCAGGTAGCCCACCTCGCCGACGCCGAGACCCTGGGTCGGCTTGGGCTCGGGCGAGACGATGCCGATCTCGAGCAGCTCGTGCTGCGCACCGGTGGACATCATCTTGATCTTCTGGCGCGGGGTCAGCTTGCCGTCGACCACACGCACGTAGGTGACCACGCCGCGGTAAGTGTCATAGACCGAGTCGAAGATCAGCGCGCGGGCCGGGGCGTCGGCGTCTCCGACCGGCGGCGGCACCTCGGCGATCACCTTGTTCAGCAGCGCGTCGACACCGACGCCGGTCTTACCGGAGACCCGCAGCACCTCGTCGGGCTCACAGCCCACGATGTGGGCGATCTCGGCGGCGTAGCGGTCCGGGTCGGCGGCGGGCAGGTCGATCTTGTTGAGCACCGGGATGATCACCAGATCGCGTTCCATCGCCAGGTACAGATTCGCCAGCGTCTGCGCCTCGATGCCCTGGGCGGCGTCGACCAGCAGGATCGCGCCCTCACACGCCTCGAGCGCACGCGACACCTCGTAGGTGAAGTCGACGTGGCCCGGGGTGTCGATCATGTGCAGGACATAGTCCTCGCCCTCGACACTCCACGGCAGGCGCACGTTCTGGGCCTTGATGGTGATGCCGCGCTCGCGCTCGATGTCCATCCGGTCCAGGTACTGCGCGCGCATGGCCCGCTCCTCGACCACACCGGTCAGCTGCAGCATCCGATCGGCCAGCGTCGACTTGCCGTGGTCGATGTGCGCGATGATGCAGAAGTTCCGGATCCGGGACGGATCGGTGAACGTCGTATCGGCAAAACTGGAAGCCACTCCACTCCTCGAGGGGTATCGGCGAACTGGGTCCATCGTCCCATGGCCGGATCGGCCGCCCTGTCACCGGTGCACCGAAGCGCCGAGTCACCGTTATATTTCAGGGATGGCCAGCAGTTGGAACACACTCGGCAAGCAGCTCGGCGTCATCGCCAAGGAGCAGGGGCCGAAGATCGTGCGCAAGCAGGGGCCGCGGTTGCTGGAGAAGCTCGCGGAGGCGCTGGGCGGCAAGCCCGCCCCCGCCGTGGCTGTCCGCCCGACCGCATCGACTCCGGTGCCCACCGCGCACCGTGCCCGCCAGATCGTCTACTGCCCCCAGCTGGACGGTCGCGCCGATCCCGGCGAGATCGTCTGGACCTGGGTGCCCTACGAGGAGGACCCCACCAACGGTAAGGACCGCCCGGTGCTGGTGGTCGGGCGCGACCGCAAGACCCTGCTCGGGCTGATGCTGTCGTCCAAGGCCGACCGCGCGCACGACCGCAACTGGGTCGGTATCGGTTCGGGCCCGTGGGACAACGAGGGCAGGCCCAGCTGGGTGCGCCTGGATCGGGTGCTCGACGTGCCCGAGGACGGCATCCGGCGCGAGGGCGCGATCGTCGAACGCAAGACCTTCGACCTGGTCGCGCACCGGCTCGTCGCCGAATACCACTGGAGCTGACCGCAGCGCGCCCCGATCCGCAGCAGCGCGGATCGGGGCGCCCGTCCGCGGTTCAGGCCGCGATCTCCTTGGATCGCCCGAAGATCAGGCCGTACACCAGCGCACCCAGCGCCCCGCCGATCAGCGGGAACAGGATGAACGCCCACAGCTGACCCATCGCCCCGTCCTGGAACGGCGCGACGCCGATGCTGCGCGCCGGGTTGCCCGACCCGTTGTCGACCGGGATGGCCACGAGGTTGACGATCGCGAACGCCGCGCCGATCGACATGCCCGCCAGCGGCGCGTCGGAGATCTGATCGGTGGAGGCCAGCACGACGAACACCAGCACACCGGTGAGCATCACCTCCATGATGATGGTGGCCGCGAGCCCGTACCCGTTCTGCACCACTACCTCGCTCAGCGGTCCGGTCACCGCCGAGGGACTGTGCGCACCCCAGCCGTTCGCGCCGAGCCCGTCGACGCGGCGGTCGTAGGCGGGCAGGTTGTTGGCGATCGCGAACAGCACCAGACCGGCCAGCAGCGCACCCACCACCTGGGCGAGTGCGTAAAAGCCCGCGTTCTTCGGCGTGATCCGGCCGAGCAGCAACTGGCCGAGGGTGACCGCCGGGTTCACGTGGCAGCCCGAGATCGGGCCCAGCGCGTACACCAAAAACATCAGGGTGAGACCGAACGCCAGGCCCACCCCGAGCGCGCCCACCCGGTCACCGGCCAGCACCGCGGTGCCGACACCGCCGATCACCAGGACGAAGGTGCCGAGTCCTTCGGCCGCCCATTTCTTGGTATCCGGCACAACATCGGACATCGGCCACCGCCTTCGAGGAGGATTGACCCCGCGACGAGCGGGGTTCCGCACGATCGTCTCGGAGATTACGCGAGCCGGGTGACCTCCACAACGACCTCCAGATCCGTCGAGCCGCCGCCGGAGAACACCCCTTTCATCGGTGGGACGTCGGCGTAGTCGCGGCCGACGCCGACCGAGACGTGCTGCTCGTTGACGGCGAGATTGTTGGTCGGGTCGTACCCCCACCACTGCCCGGTCCAGGCCTCGATCCAGGCGTGCGACTGCCCGGCCACCGTCTCGCCGATCTCCGCACCCGCCTTCGGATGCAGATAGCCCGACACGTACCGGCTCGGAATCCCCATGCTGCGCAACAACACCAGCGTCAGATGGGCGTAGTCCTGGCACACCCCGCGCCGCTCGGCGAAGGCCTCCAGCGCCGAGGTGTGCACCGAGGTGGTGCCCGCGATGTAGTCCATCTCCTTGTGCACCCACTCCGCCGCGCGCACCACGGCCTTGGCCGGCGGCTCACCCCGCGACAGCTGCCTGGCGACGGTGGCCAGCTTGCGGTCGCGCGGCACATAGGCGGTGGGACCGATCATTTCGTCGAACCGGTCGACGACGCGACCGCCGCGCAACTGCTCCCAGGTCAGTTCCCCGGCGGGTTCGGCGAACGGCTCGGTCTCGACCACCGAGGACCCGGTCACCTCGAGTTCGGTGTGCGGGGCGTGCAGGTCGAAGGCGGTGACCGCGGTGCCCCAGTAGTCGGTGTAGCGATACGACCTGGTGGCTGGCACGGTTTCGACGCGATTGAGGATCACGTTCTGCCTGCTGTCGGCCCGCGGCGTGAGCCTGGCCTCGTTGAACGAGCGCGTCACCGGCGCGTCGTAGACATAGCCGGTGGTGTGCACCACCCTGATCCGCCAGCTCACAGCTCCCCCTCCACCTGTACCCGGACATCCTGGCCGCTGCGCACATCGGTCCAGGCCACCCACGGGGCGGCGTGGAAGTACTGGCGCGACACTGCTTCACTGACTTCGCGGCAGGATTTCTGCAGGGCCAGCAGCCGGTTCTGCAGGTCTTCCAGCAGCACACCCGGCGGCAGGAACTCCAGCTCGCTGCGGGCCCGGCCGAGCACGCGCTGCGCCTCGTGCCGCGCGCCGACCCGGCTGCCCGGCCGCTGGTCCAGCTCGGTCAGGCAGTCCTCGGCCACCCGCAGGGTGTGGAACACCGAGCGTGGGAAGAGCCGGTCGATCAGGATGAACTCGGCGACCCGGGCGGCGTCGAGCGCGCCGCGATGGGTGCGCAGATAGGTGTCGTGGGCGCCGGCCGAACGCAGCACCGTCACCCAGGCCGGTGAGGAGGTGCGGTCACCGGCGCGCGAGAGCAGCAGGCGCACCATCATGTCCACCCGTTCGACGCAGCGGCCGAGCAGCAGGAAGCGGTAGCCGTCGTCGCGGCTCAGCGTCGAGTCGGTGAGCCCGGTGAACATGGCCGCGCGGTCCTTGATGAAGGAGAAGAACTCGTGCGGGCCGAGACCGCGCGCCGCCTGCTCCGCCGCGGGCAGCCCGTTGTAGGTGGCGTTGAGGCATTCCCACATCTCACTGGAGGTGACTTCGCGTGCGCCACGGGCGTTTTCGCGGGCCTTGCCGATGGAGTCGCTGATCGAGACGCCGTGGTCGTGGCTGAACGCGACCAGATCGGTCACCGACCAGACATCCAGGCGCAGCCCTTCCGGCGCTTCGATGCCGAGCACCTTCAGCAGTACCCGGGAGGTGCGGTCGGCGTCGACGGTGGCGTCTTCGAGCAGCTGGTGCACGGCGACGTCGAGGATGCGCGCGGTGTCGTCGGCGCGCTCGACGTATCGGCCGATCCAGTAGAGGGATTCGGCGTTACGGGCAAGCATGTCTGTTATTCCCCGATCAGCCGCTGCGTCTGTTGTTGTTGCTGCTGTTGCTGATTGGCCTGCGGCGCGCTGAGCTCGCGGCCGATCTCGAAGGAATCGGCCTGGGGCGGGTCGCTCACCAGTTCCGAGCCTGCCAGTTCCCGCTCGGCTCGACCCGAGCGGCCCGCCAGCACCCAGGTGTCCTTGCTGCCGCCGCCCTGGCTGGAGTTGACCACCAGCGAGCCCTCCGGCAGGGCGACGCGGGTGAGTCCGCCGGGCAGTACCCAGATGTCGTCGCCGTCGTTGACCGCGAACGGCCGCAGGTCGACGTGGCGGGGCAGCAGCTCGTTGCCGATCTTGGTCGGCACCGTCGACAGCTGCACCACCGGCTGGGCGATCCAGCCGCGCGGGTCGGCCTTGATCTTGCGCCGGACCGCCTCCAGCTCGCGCGGGCTCGCGTCCGGCCCGATCACGATGCCGTAGCCGCCCGACCCCTCCACCGGCTTGACCACCAGCTCACCGACCCGGTCGAGCACCTCGGCGCGTTCGTCGTCGAGCCAGCAGCGGAAGGTGTCGACATTGGGCAGGATCGGCTTCTCGCCGAGGTAGTACTCGATGATCGTCGGCACATAGGTGTAGATGAGTTTGTCGTCGCCCACCCCGTTGCCGACCGCGCTCGAGATCACCACAGTGCCCGCGCGCGCGGCATTGAGCAGCCCGGCCACGCCCAGCACCGAATCGGGGCGGAAGTGCATGGGATCGAGGAAGGTGTCGTCGATGCGGCGGTAGATCACGTCGACCTGGCGCTCGCCCGCGGTCGTGCGCATGTAGACGACATTGTCGCGGCAGAACAGATCACGCCCCTCGACCAGCTCGACGCCCATCTGCCTGGCCAGCAGCGAGTGCTCGAAATAGGCGGAGTTGTGCACGCCGGGAGTGAGCACGACCACGGTCGGGTCGGCCTCGTTGGGTGCGGCCGAGGCCCGCAACGCGCGCAGCAGGTGCCCGGGGTAGTCGCCGACCGCGCGCACCCGGTGCGAGGAGAACAGGTCGGGGAAGACCCGCGCCATGGTGCGCCGGTTCTCCATCACATAGGAGACCCCCGACGGTGAGCGCAGGTTGTCCTCGAGTACCCGGAAGTCGCCGCGCTCGTCGCGCACCAGGTCGATGCCGGAGACGTGGATACGCACCCCGTTCGGCGGCACCAGCCCGGCCGCCTGACGGTGGAAGTGCTCGCACGAGGTGACCAGTCGTTTGGGCATCACCTGGTCGCGCAGGATGTTCTGCTCGCCGTAGATGTCGGCCAGGAACAGCTCGAGCGCGGTCACCCGCTGTTTGATGCCGCGCTCGAGCTTGGCCCACTCCGCGGCCGCGATCACCCGCGGCACCAGGTCCAGCGGAAACGGGCGCTCCTGCCCGGACAGCGAGAAGGTGATGCCCTGGTCGATGAAGGCCCGGTCCAATGCGTCGGACCGCTTGGCCAGGTCGTCGACATCGTTGGCGGCCATCGCGGCGTGGATGCCCCGGTACGGCGCGCGGACCCGGCCCGCCGCGTCGAACATCTCGTCGAAGGCCTCGGCGAAGCGGCCGGGCCGGTAGCCCTCGAACAGGCCGGTGTGCGCGGTGACCGGGTGCCCGTTCGATCTCACCAACGCCGGTGTTGCGGATCGAGCAGTACTCGGCGCTGTGGTGGAGGTCATGAGAAAAACTGTGCATCACCTGGCCGCAGGGTCGTGTGAGACACGGGTAAATTTCTTGCATCACCTGAAACGGGTGAAATCGAGTGTGCGGGCGGCGGCGTGGATCAGGGCCGATTTCGCCGGGCGGTGCCGAGCTGGTAACCTCGATCTTCGGCGCGGTGTTACCCGTAGTTCAGCACCATCTGCTGCATCGTGGGCGCGCGCCCGACGAGCTTTCAAGACATACCACCCAGCGACAGGAAACCAGAGGATACAGGCGTGGCCAACATCAAGTCCCAGATGAAGCGGATCCGTACCAACGAGGCGGCGCGCAAGCGCAACCAGTCGGTCAAGTCCGCGCTGCGCACCGCGATCCGCAACTTCCGTGAAGCCGCTGCGAGCGGTGACAAGGAAAAGGCTGCCGAGCAGCTGCAGTTCGCGAGCCGCAAGCTCGACAAGGCCGCTTCCAAGGGCGTCATCCACGCCAACCAGGCGGCCAACAAGAAGTCCGCGCTCGCGCTGGCTCTGAACAAGATCTGATCGGAGCGGGCCTACCCGCTCAGCAATACTTCGCAAGACGCAGCCGCCGTGGCCTCGATGACCACGGCGGCTTTTGTCGTCGGCTACCATTCCGCGCATGTTGACGGTGTACGCGAATCAGACGGTGGTACGAGGCGACGACCTGGCCGAGGTGATCCGCGCCGCGGAGATCCTGGGGTTCGGCCTCAAGATCGAGAACGTGATGGTGCCCGACGAGGAGGGCGGCTACTCCGCGGCCTGGATCGTCACCCGCGAAGAGGAAGTCCCGCTCTACGACGAGTGGGAGGGCCGCTACGAGGACATCGAGGACTCCGACGACGAGCTCGCGCTCGTCGGCGAGTGATCCGGCTCAGTTCACGCAGGGGATCTTCCCCGAGGTGATGTCGCTGCGGACCGGTCTGCCCACGTCGGGTGTCTTGGTCACCGAGGTGGTCGTGCCGGTCTGCCAGGCGCCCGTGGTCGCCTCGGCGGGCAGGGCCGCCGGCGGGGTCGCCCGGCGTGACCGGGTGGTCGTCGGCGCGGCGACGGGCGTGCCGAATGCGGTGGCGATCTCGCGGCGGACGGCCGCGCGGTCGACGATGTTCACGTCCTGACCGTTGATGACGTCGTAGCGCAGCACCGGCAGGGTGCGGAACTCGACCTGCGGGTCCTCGGCGCCGCCGAGCGTGCGGACGAACTCGGTCATGTCCCAGCCGTCGGAGAGCACGATATTGCGGTGCGCCACGTCCATCAGCGCCGAGAGCCTGCCCGGATCGGTGAGGGTGCCCGCGCTGCGCAACTGCTGGGCGACCGCGGTGAGGAAGGCCTGCTGGCGGTGGGTGCGGTCCAGGTCGCCGTTGTCGAGCCCGTGCCGTTGCCGTACGAACGCCAGCGCCTGCGCCGGGTCCAGCCGCTGCCTGCCCGCCGGGAAGTCGGCCCCGGAGAACTCGGTGTCGCGCACCGGCTCGTTGAGGCACACCTCCACTCCGCCGAGGGCCGAGGCCAGATCGTAGAAACCGGCCAGAGTGATCTCGGCGAAGCGGTCGATCGGCACCCCGGTCAGCTCGCGTACCGCGCCGACGATCGAGGCCCGGCCCGCTTCCCGCCCCGCCTGTTCGAGCTCGCCCCGGTCGGTGACCCCGCGGGCGATCAGCTGGTCCTGCACCGCGGCCTTCTTCAACCCGTACGCCTCTTTGATCTTGACGTGGGTGTAGCCGGGGATACCGCTGACCGGCACATAGTTGTCGCGCGGGATGGACACCGCGACGATCTTGTCCAAGGCCGCCGGGATGTGCACCAGGATCAGGGTATTGGCGTTGTAGCCGCCCTCGTCGCCGTCACCGGCGTGCAACTGTTCGAGCACCTCGGGCGCCAGCTCGTCCCCGTTCTGATCACGCCGGGTGTCCAGGCCGATCAGCAGCACATTGAGGTCGCCGCCGAGCGAATGGGGCGCGTCCTCGCCGAGTGCGTAGGAGCGCAGGAAGCCGTCGTCGAAGTTTCCCGCGGTCGACCAGCCGTAGGCGGTCACCGCGACGACGGCCGCCGACAACCCGGCGGCGACGCCTTTGACGATTCCCCTGGTCCATTCCCTCGCCGAACGACGAGCGCGTCGACCACTCGCGCGCTCATCGGTTCGGCTGGCGCTCGGCTCGTCCATGTCATGATCGACTCTGCCAGCGGGAGGAGTGACCGGAGATCGCGATTACGTCCCGATTGGATGGCGGCGGATCGCCGGCACGGCCGTGGCGATCGGGATCAGGCTGCCGGGACCGGAGTGTTCTGCCGGGCGGCCGTCCACCACCGGCCGTTCTCCTTGACCAGCACATACAGTGCGACCATGGCCGGTTCGGTGTCGATCAGGTCGCCCTCGGGGGTGGTGGCGCGGGCGGTCTTGTGCGCGAGGGCGACGTCGGGCCGCAGGAACAGGATGTCGGTGACGTCATAGCGGACGTACTCGTCCTTCAGGAACCCCGCCAGCCCGCGCTGATTCGCCGCGAGCACGGCGTCGCGGCCGCTGATCAACATGCCCACCGCATTGCCGACCGTCGCGTTCGCGGCGAACGGGGCGGTCAGGAGTTCGGCGTCGTTGGTGTTCATCGCGGTCTGGTTGTCGGCGATGATCTGGCGGATCGCGGCGATGTCGGCGGTGTGATCCACGGTGTGATCGCCGAGAACCGGGGGCTGTGTCGTGTTCGTGTCCATGGCCGAAATCGTCTTTCCTGAACCATGGTTGAGGTCAAGAGATTCGTGAGTGACCGCACTTTCGACGGTCCCGTCGCGTCGCCGGGCACCCATGTCCGAGCGACCCGAGGCGGCGGCCCGAACAGGGTGGATCTCAGCTCGTGGCGCGCAGGTCGAGGATGCGGGAGAGCGCGTGTTCGACGGCGTATGTGGCGTCGGCGGCGCCGCCCTTGACGTCGGCGTTGAGCGTGGCGACGACCTGGAGCGCGGTGCCGATGGTCGCGGGGTTCCAGCCGCGAGCCTGGGCCTGCGCCTTCTTCACCTTCCACGGTGGCATGCCGAGTTGCTGGGCGAGTTTGAACGGATCGCCGCGGCCCGCCGAACCGACCTTGGCGATGGTGTGCACCGAATCGGCGAGCGCATCGGCGAGCAGCACGTGCGGAACGCCACGGTCGGTGGCCCAGCGCAGGGCCTCCATCGCGGCGGGCCGATCGCCCGCGACGGCGAGCTCGGCGACGTCGAATCCGGTCACCTCGGCTCGTCCGGAGTAGTAGCGGCGGACCGCGTGCACGTCGATCCGGCCGCCGGTGTCGGCCACCAGTTGCGAACAGGCCGCGGCCAATTCGCGCAGTTCCGAGCCGACGGACTCGATCAGCACCTGCACCGCATCGGCCGGGACCTTGACCCCGGCCGCCCGGAACTCAGCCCGCACGAACTCCATCCGCTCACCGGCCTTGGTGAGCTTGGCGCATTCGTGCACGAGAGCGCCCTGCTTCTGCAGGGCAGGCGCCAGCGCCTTGGCTCGGCCGCCACCGGAGTGCAGCACCATGAGCACCACGCCGTCGGGCGGGTCGACGGCGGCCTCGGTGATCACCGCCACGGCGTCCTTGCCCGCCTCGGCCGCGGACTCGAGCACGATCACCCGGTCCTCGGCGAACAGCGAGGGGCTGAGCAGTTCGGCGAGTTCGGCGGTGCTCGCGTCACCGGCGCGCAACCGGTCGACCGGAACCGACTCCGGATCGGGCGCGTTCGCCCGGACGGCCGCGGTCACCTGCGCTACCGCGCGTTCGACCAGCAGCTCCTCGTCACCGAGAACCAGATGTACCGCGGCAGGGCGTTCGCTCACGAGCCGATCCTACGTAGCGGCTCCGACAACTGGTCCGACCGCGTGCCGTGGTTCGCGCGCCTACCCTTGGTTATGGCCATCGACCTTCCCTTGACATCCTCCCGGCCCTGAAGGGCCGGGATTCCTCCTGAACCTCGCGGTCCTCCGGTGGGTTCCTGTTTCACAGGGACGTACCTTCCGCTAGGCGGCCGGACTTACCGTCCCTCCGCAGGCGTTTAGCCTCTCCGCCTGCCCGGCGGCGAGGATATTGATCGCGGCGTTGCGATCCCGGTCGTGGACCACACCGCACCCACACGTCCATTCCCGCACATGCAACGGCTTACCCTCCCCCACGACTCCGCACACCGAGCACAAGCGGGTGGACGGGAACCAGCGATCCACCCGGCCGAAGGTACGCCCGTACCGGGCAGCTTTGTCCTCCAACATGGAGATGAACATGCCCCACCCCGCGTCGTGCACCGACTTCGCCAACCGGGTCCGCGCCAAACCCTTCACACACAAGTCCTCGACATACACCGCTTGGTTGTCGCGAATGATCGTCGTGGACTGTTTGTGCGCCCAATCCCGGCGCGTATCGGCCACCCTCGCATGAGCCTTCGCGACCCGCAGCCGCGCCTTGACCCGATTCTTCGAACCTTTCTCCTTGCGCGACAACGACTGCTGCGCCTTCCGCAACCGGCGCTGCGCTTGCCGCAGGAACCTCGGCGAGGTGATCATCTTCCCGTTCGACAGGACCGCGAACGTGGTCAGACCCAGGTCGATACCGACCTCGGGGTCGACCGGCGCAAGCGGCTGCGCGGCGACTTCGACAACGAACGACGCGAAATACCGGCCCACCGCGTCCTTGACGATCGTGACCGACGACGGGTCGGCCGGCAGTTCCCGCGACCACGCGACCTTCAATTCGCCGACCTTCGCGACATACAGTCGCCGGTTCCGGCGCAGCGAGAAACCGTTGCGGGTGAACCGGACCGCCTGCCGGTTGTCCTTGCGCGACCGGAATCTCGGAGCCGCGACCCTGCCGCCCTTGCGTTTCCCGGTGACCGAGGCGAAGAAGTTGCGGTACGCGGTGTGCAGGTCGCCCAACGCTTGAACCAATGCCACCGACGACACTTCGGCCAGCCACGCCCGTTCCGGTGTCCGCTTGGCCTCGGTGATCACCCTGGTCTGCAACACCGAATCCTTGATGTACGGCAGCCCCGCGGCGTACGCATCCCGCCGGGCGCGTAATGCGTCGTTGTACACCACCCGTGCGCAACCGAACACCCGAGCCAACGAATCCTGTTGGCTCGACGTCGGATACACGCGGTAGTTGTACCGGAGCTGCACAAGATCGACTGTACTCACCGACGACATGCTCACCACCTGCGAGCGGGTGATGCGCGAGGTGTGCACCGACTTCGAAGCGACCCTGGTCGAATTCAACGGCGAAACCGACCATGTGCACCTGCTCGTCGAGTACCCGCCCAAGGTCGCGGTATCGAGGCTGGTGAACAGCCTCAAGGGGGTGTCGGCTCGCCGCCTTCGTGACGAGTACCGGTACTGGGTGAACCAGCACAGCATGGACGGACACCTGTGGAGTCCCAGTTACCTCGCCGCGTCCTCGGTGGCGCGCCGATCTCGATCGTGAGGCAGTACATCGAGCAACAGCAACGGCCACCTCGTGCCCCAGGAAGGCCGAAGTTGATGCGCTGACCCGGCCATGAAGGACCGGGCTTGCGCGCTACGTTTCCTGGTCACCGGCTGGGCGCCGTCCTCGTGCACCTTGCCGAGCAGCGAGGTTCCGCTGCGCATCGCCGAATTCGATCAGCTGTTCGCGACCTCCGTCCTGTCCTTCGCCCGGCCCGGACCGACCGCGCTCGAGCTGACCCTGCCGCGCGATGCCGAGGCCGGTGCCCGGGATCTCACGGCGCGCGAGTCGGGCTGCTGCTCGTTCTTCGCCTTCGATTTCCGTGCCGGTGCCGACGTGGTCCTGCGCATCGGCGTTCCGGCCGGGCAGGTCGATGTGCTCGATGCCATCGAGGAACGGGTCCGTCGCGCGGTCGCGGAGCGCGCCGGCGAGCGGTGACGATCCGCAGGTTCGCGGTGCTGCCGTAGACCACCACATCGCCGTCCCGGTCGGTTCGGGCGATGGTGGCGCCGAGTTCGGTGAGCGCTGCCGTCACGGTCGGGTGCGGGTGGCCGAAAGTGTTGTCCTCGCCCGCGCTGACCAGTGCGAGCCGGGGATGGACGGCTCGGAAGAACTCCGGCGTGGTGGTCCGAGATCCATGATGGGGCACCTTGAGGATGTCGGCGCGGAGGTCGTGGTCCCGCATCATCCGGGTCTGGGCGGGTGCCTCGATATCGCCGGTGAGCAGAATGCTGCCGATCGTCGTTCGTGCCCGCAGCACCAGTGACCGATCGTTGGCCTCGTCGACCGACAGACTTGTCGGCTGCCGGATTGCCGGTGCCAGCACGGCCAATTCGACTGTCCCGAAGGTCATCACCTGGCCTGCGTACAGCTCCATGGTGGGAATGCCCTCGGCGTGCGCGATCGCGGCGACTGCCTTGATCCCGCCCTGCTCATCCGTGTCCCCGTCCCCTGCCCCGTCCCCGTGCCCGTGCCCTTCCCCGTGCCCGTGCCCGTGCCCGTGCCCGTGCCCGTGCCCGTGCCCGGAGTGTTCGCGCGATATCGCCTTGTCGGAATTCGCACTCGCCACTGCGGAATCCCCTCCTTCGAGCTGTCGATCCGGTGCTGTCGCCGGGCCAGCGACTTGCGCGTCCATGGTGGTCGGGTCGGCGCGTAATTCGCCCGGGGCCGTGGCGATGGCGTCGACCGTGCGGCCGCGGACCGCGCCCGGCAGACCGTCGATGTGGTCGGCGTGCGGGTGGGTGAGGACGAGCAGCGGGACGCGGGTGATGTGCAGGCGGTCGAGACAGCGCCGCATGAGCCGCGGGTCGGGGCCGGTGTCGATGACCACGGCGGCGCCGGGACCGACCGCCAGGGCGAGCCCGTCGCCCTGGCCCACATCGCACATGGCCAGAACCCACCCGGCGGGCGGCCAGCCGGGATTCCACAGGCGCACCGGGACGAGGACTATCGCGATACCGAGGACGACGACGGCGAGGAGCCGACGCGCCCGCGACCACCGCAGCGCCGCCACCAGCACGACGACGATCACCGCCGTCACCACTCCCCCGATGACACCGGACCGCACCGATACCGTCGCCCCGGGCACCGCGGCCGCGCGATCGGCGACTTCGAGCAACCACCACAGTGGCGGCCGCGCACACCACAGCACCCAGACCGCCGCATCACCCCACCCACACGCCACGCCCGCGCCCACCGCCCCGATCACCGTGATCAACCCGACGACCGGCGCCACCAGGGCATTCGCGACGATCGCCACCAGACTCACCCGTCCGGACAGCGCCACCATCAGCGGCAGGGTGACGACGAAGGCGCCCGCCGACACCGCCACGATCTCCGCCGGCGCCCGCCACCAGCCCCGTGCCCGCAACCAGTCGGCCCAGCTCGGCGCGAGCAGGATCAGCCCGGCGGTGGCCAGCACGGACAGCGCGAATCCCGCGCTCATCGCCAATTGTGGTGCAATCGCGAGCAATCCGATCACGGCGCCGCCCAGTGCGGGCAGCGCTTGCTTACGCCGCCCGGTGAGCAACGCGAGCACGGTCACCGACCCCATGGCCGCCGCCCGCAGGACGCTCGGATCCGGACGCGCGAGCACCACGAACACGACGAGCACACCTGCCGCCGCCGCGGCGCTGATCCGTGGACCCGCCGTGAGCAGTCGAGTGAGCGCCAGCAGAGCGGTCAGCAGAATCGTGAAGTTCGCGCCACTGACCACGCATAGGTGTTGCAGGCCTGCGATTTCGAACGCATCCCGCACGTGATCGGGAAGCGCCACAGTGTCACCGACGACGAGCGCGGGCAACAGCCCGGCGGCGTCCGGTGGCAGCGCCCGCGCCGACGCCGCCACCAGATCCGCCCGCACCCCCGCGGCCATCCGCTGCCACCACGGTGGTTCGCCGAGCCGCTCCGGTGGCGCCGAGGCGTTCAGTGCGGCAACGGTCAGATCGGCCCGATTCGGTTGGCTCACCTGTGCCCGGAACCGCACCGTCTGCCCCGGTGACAGCTCGGCCCATGCGGTACCGCCGGCCAGCACCACCACCGCGCCACCGGCCCGTGTCGATCCCGCACTCCCACCGAACTCCCGCAGCTCGGCGTGCACGATCCACCGCCGCTGTCCACCGAACCCGCCCCCGCGCATCGGCTTCGCGTCATCGGTGACCACCGCCACCACACTCACCGAGCGCCCGAACATGTCCCGCAACGGATGCGCCTGCACCTGATGCTCCCGCCATGCCCCCGCCGCCCCGAACCCCGCGGTCAGCACCATCGTCGCCAGCCCGGCCACCGCCACCACCCGCCACCGCTCCCGCCGATGCGCCATCGCCCACAGCAACACCACCCACAGCCCGATCGCCACCCCCACGGCGACCACCGCGACCACCGCCCCCACCAACCAGCCGCCGCCGATCGCGACGATCGTCACCACCCAGCACCCCACCGCGGCAGGCACCAGCCGCATATCCAGAACCTGCCGCTCCCCTTCATCGGCCCTCGCGTCGACCTCCACCCCCACCTTCATCCACTCACCGCACAACCCGGCCCGGCGACCTCATCCCGATCCTCCGATCGCACTCTCCTGCACCCGCTTTCACCCCACCCCAGCCCAGCCGGACCACCCAGCCCAGCCGGACCACCCAGCCCAGCCGGACTGCTCATCCCAGCCGGACCGCTCATCCCAGCACCGCACCGACCGGCCACGACCACCCGAGCCCGCCCACACCCGTCCCCGCGAATCCGGCGGACCGACCGGATCGCCACGGCCACCCCTCAACACAATCCACAGCCACGCCACCGCCCCGGCTCTCCACAGCAGAAAGTGAACAACCACCGTCACTCCCTTCGGTTCGGCGAAGGCCGGGGTATGTGCTGTTGTCCGGCTGGACATCGGCGGAACCGGACGACTGGCAGCTCCGGGCACCATCACCGCTGCCGGCGGATTGCTTCGACGGGGAATCGTCGTGCGCTGGTGCCCCTGCGCGGCACAGGGTTTCGGTGCGTAGGACGGTGCGGGGGTGGGCGGTCATGTCGTCACCAGGTCTCGGAGGCGGGCCAGACGAGCGGGGCCGATGCCGTCTACTTCGCCCAGTTGGGCGACATCGGTGAAGCGACCGTTGGTGGTGCGCCAGGCGAGGATTGCCTTGGCGGTGACCGGGCCGACGCCGGGGAGGGCGTCGAGGTCGGATTCCGTGGCGGTGTTCAGGTCGACGCGGGACTTGCCGGGGGTGCTCGGGGTAGCGCTGGTGCCACCCGCCGACGTGGCGGCGGGAGCGCCGGAGCTGATCATGGCGCTGCCGAGGCGTGGATCCGACTGTGGTGTGGCGGCGCCGACGACGACCTGGTCGCCGTCGGCGAGGCGCTGGGCGAGGTTGAGGCCGGCGAGGTCGGCGCCCTCTCGGGTGCCGCCCGCCATCTCGATCGCGTCGGCGACCCGGGATCCGCTGGGCAGGTGATGCAGGCCCGCGTGCCGGACCAACCCGACGACACTGACCACCACTTCGGAACTCGTGGCGGGCCCGGCACCCGCCACGGCGGCGAGCGCCGCCACCGTCTCGGGTTGCGCGGCGGCGGCTTCGGCGCGCACCACCGGGACCGGCGGAACCGATTGCGCGATCGGCTGATCGCGCAGCACCAGCACACCGGTCACCATCACCGCGAGGATCCCGACGACGCCCAGCGCCATCGCACCCCGGCGGCCGGGGTCGAGCCGGGCCTCACGAAACCGCTCCGGCACGAATCGATTCCGCTTGCGGGATTCCCCGTCGTCGAGCCAGCTCGGCAGCCGCACCTCCCCTGCCCGTTCGTGTGTGAGTTCATCGTCGTCCCAGTGCCCGTCGCGCGCACCGGCGCCGTTTCCGGTTTCCCGACCGGGCGGCCCACCGACCCGCACCCCGTCGCGAACCGCCATCCCGCCCAGCCGCTGCCGTACCCGCTCGTGCTCTTCGTGTCGTGACATGGCGCCGACGCTATGCCGTCCGCCACCGACAACCGCGGCGGCGACCTGGCATTTCAATCAACCTGTGGATAACTCCGAGCCTGTGGACAACTCGGCATTTCCCGGCCTTCACGCACCCGTTCGGCACGGCGTGAATGGATACGGTGCGCGCATGACGAATCCGCAGTACGCAGGACGGTATGCACCTGGCACAACGATTCCGCGAGTTCGCGCTCCGCGAAGCACGCGGCAATTCCCCGCTCTACCATCGGCGAGCCCTGGACATCGCCGCCGACCCCGACATCTTGGCCCTGATCGCCCAATTACCCTCGGACAAGCAGCAACCCAACCTGATCCTGGCCGCCGCACGGATACACGGCGCGAACGCAGTGCCGTACACGGAGTTCCGCGAGCAGGTCGCCGTCGGTTGGGCGGCGATCGCGGCGACAGCAATGGCCCGCCGGACACAGACGAACGAGGCAGGCCGGGCGGCGACGCTGCTGCCGGTCCTCGCCTCGCTACCAGGACCGCTGTCCCTCATCGAAGCCGGCGCATCGGCAGGGTTGTGTCTCTACCCGGACCGATTCAGCTATCGGTACGGCGACATCGCGCTGGATCCCGTCGACGGCCCGTCCCAGGTGGTGCTGACCTGCGCGACAACCGGCGCGGTACCGATCCCCAGCAGGCTGCCGCAGGTAGTGCATCGCGCCGGGTTGGACCTGAATCCACTCGACGCCTCCGACAGTGCCGACCGCGACTGGCTCTCAGCCCTGATCTGGCCGGGCCAGGACGAACGGCAGGCACGCCTACGTGCCGCCTGCGCGATCGCGGCAGCGGACCCACCGACCCTGGTCGCCGGCGACCTGAACGACAAGATCAGCGAGCTGGTGCGCGCCGCACCCCGCGACAGCACGGTGGTGGTCTTCCACAGCGCCGTCCTCACCTATCTGCCGCCGTCGGCCAGAGCGGAGTTCCGGGCGACAGTGCGGGGACTGCCGTGTCACTGGATCTCCCAGGAAGGCACCGGTGTTCTGCCCTGGCTGGCCGGCACACTGCCCGAACGAGATTGGCCGTCCGCACGATTGGTGTCGGCACTCGACGAGGTGGCGCTGGCCTACGCCGCCCCGCACGGGCAGTCGCTGGACTGGTTCGGGGTGGGGTAGCGCCGGTGTGGTCAGAGGCTGCGCATGACCGAGACGACGCGGCCGAGGATGACTGCTTCGTCGCCGTCGATGGTGGCGTAGGCGGGGTTGCGGGGTTCGAGGTGGATGTGGCCGTTGCGGCGGCGGAAGACCTTCACGGTGGCTTCCTCGCCGATCATCGCCGCGACGATGTCGCCGGAGTTCGCCTCCTGCTGGCGACGGACCACGACCAGGTCGCCGTCGCAGATGGCGGCGTCGATCATCGAGTCGCCGCGCACGCGCAGGCCGAAAACCTCGCCGCGGCCGACGAGTTCGCGCGGCAGGGTGAGGACGTCGTCAGTGTGCTGTTCGGCGAGGATCGGGGTGCCCGCGGCGATGTCACCGACGACCGGCACGTTCACCGCGGCGTCGGTGGTGGCGCCGGGGCCGGTGCGCAGGAACAGGCGGACGTCGATGGGGCGGGTCATCGCCGCGCTGCGGCGCAGGAAACCGTCCTCCTCCAACGCTTTCAGATGCTTGGAGACCGTGGAGGTGGACCGCAGGCCCACCGCGTCAGCGATCTCCCTGGCGCTGGGCGGATAGCCGTGCGCGAGCACCGAATCCCTGATCACGGCGAGGATGTGCTGCCTGCGCGGCGGCAGGTTCGCGGTGTCGAGGTAGTCGAAGTCGTCGAATGCGGTCACCGGGGCATCGTAGATCCCCGGCGGCGCGCACGGCCGCACCACGTGGCCGGTCCGGTCCGTTCAGGAACAGCCGCCGGGCAGCACCACCACGCCGAGCGCGCCGACACCCAGGTGCACACCCAGCGTCGGACCGAACTCGGCGACATGGAGTTCGGTCATGTCCGGCGCCTGTTCGCGCAATTGCGCCGCGATGTTCTCGGCGGCCTCGGGCGCGCCCAGGTGCTGGATGCCCAGCGCGGCGCCGTCCCCGCCGGCCGCCTCGACCACGGCGGCAACGAGCTTGGCGTAGGCCCGCGACCTGGTGCGCACCTTCTCGCGCAGCTCCAGCTTGCCTTCGACCAGCTGCAGCAGTGGTTTGGTCACCAGTTCACTGCCGAAGAACGCCGCGGCGCTGCTCAGCCTGCCGCCTTTACGAAGCTGTTCGGTGCGGTTGACCAGGATGAACGTGCGGGCGCGGGTCGCGGCCGCCACCGCGCGGTCGTAGACCGCGTCCAGCGCGTCCCCGGCCCGCGCACGACGCGCGGCGGCGAGGACGGGCAGCCCGGTCGCCAGTCCGGCGCCCAGCGAATCGACCAGGCGCACACGGTCTTCGGCGCCCATGTCGCGGACCGCCTGGCGGCCCGACTCCCAGGTCGCCGACAACCGGCGCGACAGGTGCACCGCCACCACACCGTCGCCGCCGCTGTGGGTGAGCGCCCGCTCGTAGGCTTCGCGCAGCTCACCGGGCGAGGCGGCGGAGGTGGTGACGGAGTCCGCGGTGTAGTCGATCTCGACGGGATCGATCCCTTCCCGGATCTCCCGCTTTCCGACGAGGATGTGCAACGGCACCACTTCGATACCGAGCTCGGCGACGACGTCGGCGGACAGGCCGGCCGCCGAATCGGTGACCACCACAACGGTCACGGACTACCGGACCTCCTGCAGCGTCTTGGTCATCGCCGTCGCGACGGCGGTGTGCCCCGCCCAGCCCCAGTGGATGCCGTCGGGGTTCGCCGACCCGGAGTCGATGTCCTCCCGCACGGCTTCGCCGAGGTCGACCAGCGGTACCTTGGTGCGCGAGGACCAGGCCAGCAGCGCCTTGACCGCCTTCGGCCTGCCCCGATGCACCCGCCCGTAGGCATCACACCGGTGCACCGACGGCAGCACCGCCACCACCGGCAGCTCGGGACGCAGATGCTCGAGCGCCTCACGCGACTGCTCCAGGTAGTCCACGCTCACCCGCGGCGGCAACGCGACGGGACGGCCGAGCTTCGACAGCTTCGGCTGCAGCCAGTTGTAGGTGGCCCGCACACCACGACGCAGCCGCGGCGGGCGGATGTAGCGGATCAGCTCGCGCAGCGCGGTCGGCAGCGGCGAGGGCAGGGTGTCCATACCACCGACGGCGAAGACGACAGCGCCGGCACGCGGCACCGACGCCCACACCCGCGGATCGCCGATCAGCGCCCAGTAGGCATCCCGGCAGGTCCAGCCGATCCGGGCGATCAGCTCGACATCCCAGTCCAGCTCGGCGGCAACCAGATTCGGCCAGATCCGGGGATCGTCGGCGGGCAGTCCGCCCTTGGGTCCGTAGTAGGACAGCGAGTCCGCGATCACCAGCAGCACCGGACGCGGCGCCACCTGCGTTTCCGGCAGCTCGGCGGCAGCGGGCTCTACGAGCCCCGCACCATCAGCCGTCGCGACCACCGATTCGGCCTGCGGGACCACCTGTTCCGGGACCGTCTCGGCACCGGCGACCGGGGCGGCGACCAGGTTGTCGACGGAATTCGCGTCCGCTGTAGCGGAACCTGGCACCGCGTCGACGGCTTCGGATCCGATGCCACCCTCGACGAGGGCACCGGCCGCAGCGCCTGCACCGAGCGGCGTGCCGACATCGGCTGCGGCACTGCCGCTTCCGCCGGCATCGGCAACACCCTCGGCCACCTCGACAACAGCCCCGGAGCCGACAACAGCACCGGCCTCATCGACAACTCCCTTGTCGACGGTGGTCTCGGCGGCAACGCCCACTCCGCTGACGCCCGCGCCGGCCGCTACTTCAGCGGGAGCCGCTCCGGCAGAAGAGTTCTTGTCCGTTGGGGCAGAGTCAGTGGTTACGGCCGCTTCGACGCTTGCCGCTTCGACGTCTGCCACCCGAGCATCGGATGCGTCGGAGGTGGACGCTGTATCGATCGTCGCCGCCGGGGACGGCAGCGCGAGCGCCGCTGCCGCAATAGCGGATTCGTCGTCCGCGCCCTGTCCGACACCGGTGGAGTCTTCCGAGGCCGCACTCGCCGTAGCCGAATGCGCGGCAACGGAATCCGAGCCGTCGGCACCCTCGGCATCGACGCCGTCTGCCTCAGCAACCTGGCTCACCGCGACTTCGGCGGACGAGCCGACCGTCGTGGAAACATCGTGCGAGGCAGCCGAGCTCGACGATCCGTCGACGCCGTCGGACTCGTCCACCGCAGCCGCATCGCCTGTCTCGGCGCCGGATCCGGCTGCCTCGGACTGCTCGGGCTCCGCCACGACCGGTGCGGGTGGCGGGCCGAACAGCGCATCCGGCAGCGAGCGCGTACTGCGCGCGGTGACCTGCTTGAAGAGTTCGTCCGGTACCGAACGGATCGGCTCCTCACGCTCGGGACGTGTGGGGCGAGCGGGTGGCGGGCCGAACAGCGCGTCCGGCAATTGCCGTCCGGGCTTGGCCGTCACCTGCTGGAACAGTTCGTCCGGTACCGATCGGACGGGCTCTTCAGAGGACATCGGGAGCTACCTTCGCCGCTGCGTTCCAAACATCGAGTCGCCAGCCGGGTCGATCGATGTCAGGGCCGTGGCTGGACAGCTGCACCCAGCTCGTATTCGCCAGTCCGCCCAGGGCGGGCCAGCTCTGTGGCGGCAGTTCCAGCAGCGCGGCCGTGAGGGCAGCGATCAACCCGCCGTGCGCAACCAGGATGATAGTCCGACCGGGCCAATCCTGTCGCTCGTTGTACAGTTCGCGCACCAGCGGCAGCGCCCGCGCACCGACCTCGAGTTTGCTCTCGCCACCGGGCGGTGTGTAGGTGGCGTCCAGCCGCCACTGCACGCGCGCACCGGGGTAGTCGGCGTCGACCTCGAGATGGGTGAGCCCCTCCCAGTCGCCCAGGTTGGTCTCCCGCAACCGCGGATCGGTGATCACCGGCAGGCCGCTGATGTCGCCGAGCGCCTGCGCGGTGTCCTTGGCACGCCGCAGATCGGAGGCGTGGATCGCGATGGCGTTGCGGGAAACCAGTTCGCGGGCGGCCTCTTTGGCCTGCTGCCTGCCGAGCTCGGTGAGATCGGTGTCGATCTGGCCCTGCATCCTGTCCGCGGCGTTCCATTCGGTCTGCCCGTGCCGCAGCAGGATCAGCGTGCGCACATGGGCGTACTTGCTCACTCGGTGATTCCCTCTACCTGCGCGTCGTCGTCGGCCGCCGGGGTGGCGGGTGTTTCGATGCCGTCGACCGGCACCGCGGGGCAGTCACGCCAGAGCCGCTCGAGCGCGTAGAAGTTGCGCTCGTCGTTGTGCTGGATGTGCACGACGATGTCGACATAGTCCAGCAGCGCCCAGCGGCCCTCGCGGGTGCCCTCGCGGCGGACCGGCTTGTGCCCGGCCTGGCGCAGCTTCTCCTCGACGCTGTCGACGATCGCGTTGACCTGGCGCTCGTTGGGCGCCGAGGCGATCACGAAGCAGTCGGTGATCACCAGCTGCTCGGAGACGTCGAGGACGACCACATCGGTGGCGAGCTTGGCGTCGGCCGCCAGCGCGGCGACCTTGGCCATTTCGATCGATTCGGCGGAGGCGCTCATGCGGGCTCCCCCTGACAGACCAGAACCACGCTCGTCTCGCTCAACGTCAGCTACCTTCCGTTCCTGCGGGCACATACAGGTGCCGCTTCGATATGTACTGCACCACGCCGTCGGGGACGAGGTACCAGACCGGCCGACCCTCCGCGGCGCGGCGACGGCATTCGCTCGACGAGATGGCCAGCGCGGGGATCTCGATCATCGTGACGGCGTCGGCGGGCAGGTCCCGCAGATGCTCCTCGAGATGGTCGGTGTTCAGCTCGTACCCCGGACGGCTCACCCCGACGAACTTCGCCAGTTCGAACAGTTCGGTCCAATCCTGCCATGTCAGGATGTTGGCCAGCGCGTCCGCACCGGTGATGAAGTACAGCTCGTCGTCGGGATGGGCGCTCTGCATCTCCCGCAGGGTGTCCACCGTGTAGGTGACCTTGTTGCGTTCGATATCGGCCCGGCTGACCGAGAACCGCGGATTGGACGCGGTGGCGATGACGGTCATCAGATAGCGGTCCTCGGCGGGGCTGACCTGCTTGTTCGCCTTCTGCCACGGCTGCCCGGTCGGCACGAAGATCACTTCGTCGAGCTCGAACCGGTTCGCGACCTCGCTCGCCGCGACCAGGTGGCCGTGGTGGATCGGGTCGAAGGTGCCGCCCATGACGCCGAGCTTGCGGCGCGGCCGAGCTGTTTCGTGCATGAGGTCCGAGCTTAACGGGGTTGCTGATCACCGGGGCGGGAGGCCTGCGCGCACATCTGGGCGAACTGCGCGCGAGTGCGCGCCAGCTCGTCGACGACGTGTGCTGCCGGGTTCTCGGCGACGAGCCGGTTGAGCTCGCGCATCAGGACGTCGACGGTGATCCACCACGGCCCGCGGACCCGGCCCTGCGGCCCACGCAGCTGTAACCAGGCGGCCGCGCGCAGGCACCGGGCCCGCGGCACGATCCGGTCCTGCTCACCCCAGAGCCCCGCGGCCCGCAGATACAGGCCCAGCGCCGCCGATTCCTGCCCGCAGCATTCGCGGGCGACGGCCGAGGACCACACCAGATCGGCGTGCCGGTGCCGCTCGGCGGGGATGGTGGCGAGCAGCCGGGCCGCCTCGGCGAACTGCCAGGCGGCCTGCCGGTAGCGGCCGAGCCGGTTCAGCGATTCGGCGAACTCGGCGCGGACCTGGGCGAGCTCGCCGGGCGGGTAGCGCAGCGGCCCGGTCAGTAGGGGGCGGTCGAACGCGGTGACCGCCTCGGCGTGCCTGCCGGCGCGATGCCAGGCCCGGCCGGCGACCAGCCACAGATGGGCCGAGTCGGCCGGGGAGATCGGCTGCCAGCAGGCCGCGGCCGCGGCCGCCGCGCGGGCGGTGTCGCGATCGCGGCCGGGCTGGGCGGCGACCGCGGTGACCAGCTGGGTGCGCAGCTCGGCCAGTTCCCGGCCGGCCAGCTCCCCCGCGCCGACCACCAGGGCGCGCCGTAACTGCTCCTCGGCCGCCGCGGGGGCGTCGAGCAGGCGCACCGCCGCCAGCGCGGCCAGCCTGCGCGCGGCCCGCGCTCCCGAACCCGCGCGCGGCGGGCGCGGTGCCGGAGGTTGTTCGGCGACGGCGAGACCGGGGGCGAGCGGGTGTTCGGGCGCTGTCGTCCGGGCGGGGTCGACGGTCTCGCCGGGTTCGCCGGCGACGTTGGCGTGCGGATCGGTCACCGGGTGGTCCGCGCCCACCACGACGTCGACGGCGTCACCTCGGTGTCCGATACCCGTCGATCGGACCGCTCGTCGCCGCGCGACGCCCCTACCAGCATGGGGGCATCATGGTGGTATCCCCCTATGACGTTCTTAACGTCCGCTGAAACGCCTCAGGCCTTCGGCCGCTTGGACTTCGGGAGCTTGGCGACGATCGCGTCGTAGGAGGCGTCGATCAGCTCACGCAATTCGTCCTCGGGCACCGCGCCGTCCACGCGAATGCTGTTCCAGCCGTAGCGGCCGATATAGGCCGACGCACTGACATCGCCGGGATAGACGTGCACCAGTTCGTCGGCCTCGGCGCGGTCGCGCCCACATTTGAGACCGATCGAGGTCCCCGCGCCGAGGAAGGCGAAGATCTTGTCGCCGACCTTGGCCACCACATCGCCTTCCCACGGTTCGTCTTCCCAGGCACCGGGTTTGGTCAAACAGTAGGTCAGCGGATCCACCACCAGCTCCTTTATACGGGCAACAGTCGGGAGACCACGTCGGTCAGCTGCCGGGCGGATCGGCATTCGTGCATCTCGATCACCGCGCTGTACTCCCGCGCGGCCGAATCACCGGTGCCCCACAGGTTTTTCGGCTCCGGGTTCAGCCAGTGCGCGTGCCGGGCGGCACCGGCCAGGTCGCGCAGGGTGTCCAGGCGCGGGTTGCGGTAGTTGGTGCGGCCGTCGCCGAGGATCAACAGCGAACTGCGGCTGGTGACAGCGTCGGCGAAATGGTCGGCGAAGCTGCTCAGGGCCTGCCCGTAGTCGGAGTGCCCGTCGGCGTCGATGATGTGCGACTGGGTGAAGATCCTGGTCAGCACGTCGTCGAGGCCGGCGTGTGGGTCGAAGTAGCTGGTGACCTCGTCGGTGCGGTCGACGAAGGCGAAGATCCGGACCCGGGAGAACTGCTCGCGCAGCGCGCTGACCAGCAGCAGGGTGAAGTTGCTGAAACCGGCCACCGACCCGGAGATGTCACACAGCAGCACCAGTTCCGGGCGGCCGGGGCGCGGCTTGCGGTTGACCAGATCGATCGGGACGCCGCCGGTCGACATCGATGCGCGCAGGGTTTTGCGCAGGTCGATCTCGCCGCGCCGGGAACGCTTGCGCCGCACCGCCAACCGGGAGGCCAGAATCCGGGCCAGGCGCTGGGTACTGCGTTTGAGTTCGGCGAGTTCGCGTTCGGAGGCGCGCAGGAAATCGGTGTCCTCGGCCTGCCGCGCCACCCCGTAGGTGGCGACCCGGTCGCGGCCGATCTGTTCGGCCACGCGGCGGTTGGTCTCGGCCTGCACGCTGGCCCGGAACCCGGCGATGCGTTCCCTGGCGATCCGCTGGGCGACCTCGGTGTCGCGGGCGCTCGCGTCCGGTGGCAGGGCCAGGCCCGCGAGCACCCGCGACAGCAGCGTCTGTGGCGCGAGGTCTTTCATCGCCTGGTACGCCGAGAAGGACGGGCCGCGCGCGGACTGGTACTGACCGAGTTGCTCGACCACCTGCCCGGCCAGCGCCTCCAGCTGGGCACCGGCGTTCTCGTCGGCCAGCAGCTCGGCGAGCAGCTCACGCAACGCGGGCACATCGATCTGCCCGTCGGGGGTGCGGGGCAGGTCGGGGCTGTCGGCGCCGCGATCACCGACCGCGACCGGGAACCACAGGTCGAACAGGCCGTCGAAGGTGGCGCGGTGGGTGGGCTTGCGCAGCACCGCGCAGGCCAGACCCTCGCGGACGGCCTCGCGGTCGAGCAGGTCGAGCACCGTCAGCACCCGGCCCGCGTCGATGGTTTCCGACGGGCCGACCGGGATTCCGCGGGCCCGCAGCGCCGCGACGAAACCGGCGACGTGCCCACCGAGTCCGTGCGGTGCGGGCGCGGTCATGCTCAGGCCAGCTTCAGCTCGGCCAGCGCGCGCTGGTGATCGCTGCGGTGCTTGAGCACGACACCGAGGGTGGCGCGCACGGTCGCGTCGTCGAGATCCTCCGCGCCCAGCGCGAGCAGGGTGTTGCCCCAGTCGATGGATTCGGCGACCGAGGGCAGCTTCTTGAGCTGCATGCCGCGCAGCACGTGCACGATCCGCACCAGCTGCTCGGCGACCGCGCTCGACAGCTGCGGCACCCGGCTGGCCAGGATGCGGCGCTCGAGCTCCTCGTCGGGGAAGTCCAGGTGCAGGTACAGGCAGCGGCGCTTGAGCGCCTCCGACAGCTCCCGGGTGGCGTTCGAGGTGAGCACCACGAACGGCTTCCTGGTCGCGGTGATGGTGCCCAGCTCCGGAACCGTCACCGCGAAATCGCTGAGCACCTCCAGCAGCAGGCCCTCGATCTCGACATCGGCCTTGTCGGTCTCGTCGATCAGCAACACCGTCGGGTCGGCCCGGCGGATGGCGGTGAGCAGCGGCCGCGAGAGCAGGAACTCCTCGGTGAAGACATCAGCCTTGGTCTCGGCCCAGTCGTTCTCGCTCGACGCCTGGATCCGCAGGATCTGCTTGGCGTGGTTCCACTCGTAGAGCGCGCGCGCCTCGTCGACGCCCTCGTAGCACTGCAACCGGACCAGTTCGGCCCCGGCGACCTGGGCGACCGCCCGGGACAGCTCGGTCTTGCCGACACCGGCCGGTCCTTCGATGAGCAGTGGCTTACCCAGCCGGTCGGCCAGGAAGACCGAGGTGGCCGTGGCCTTGTCGGCCAGATAGCCGGTCTCGGCGAGCCGCGCCACGACCTCGTCGACCGATGTGAAGATCGGTTCTTCTACCAGCGTCACGATCACACCGGCCGAGTCTGGCCGTCGCCCCACACGATCCACTTGGTGGAGGTGAGTTCGGGCAGTGCCATCGGGCCGCGGGCGTGCAGCTTCTGGGTGGAGATGCCGATCTCGGCGCCGAAACCGAACTGCTCGCCATCGGTGAACGCGGTGGACGCGTTCACCATCACCGCGGCGGCGTCGACCCGGGTGGTGAACTCGCGCGCGGCGGCCAGATCGGCGGTGACGATGGCCTCGGTGTGGCCGGTGCCCCAGGTGTTGATGTGCTCCACCGCGGCGTCGAGCGAATCGACGACTTTGAGGGCGATGTCGAGAGTGAGGTACTCCTCGCCCCAGTCGGCGTCGGTGGCGGGCACCTGGCCGGGCAGATCGCCGTGGATGGTGACACCGGCGGCCGCGAGCGCTTCGCTCAGCCGCGGCACGGCCGTCTCGGCGACGGCGGCGTCGATCAGCACCGTCTCGGCGGCGTTGCAGACACTCGGGCGACGGGTCTTGGCATTGAGCAGGATGGCCTCGGCCATGTCCAGGTCGGCGGCGGCGTGCACGTAGACGTGGCAGTTGCCGGTGCCGGTCTCGATGGTCGGCACCTGCGCGTCGCGCACGACCGCATTGATCAGGCCGGCGCCACCACGCGGGATCACCACGTCGACCAGGCCGCGGGCCTGGATCAGATGGGTGACGCTGGCGCGGTCGTGGCTGGGCAGCAGCTGGACGGCATCGGCCGGGATGCCCTGGGCGGCAAGCGCTTCGCGCAGCACCTCGACCAGGGCGGCATTGGACTCCGCCGCCGAGGACGAGCCGCGCAGCAGTGCCGCGTTGCCCGACTTGAGGGCGAGGCCGAACGCGTCGACGGTGACATTGGGCCTGGCCTCGTAGACCATGCCGACGACGCCGAGCGGCACGCGGGTCTGGCGGATCTCGAGCCCGTTGGGCAGCGTGGAACCGCGGATGACGCCGCCGACCGGATCGGGCAGCCCGGCGACCTGGCGCAGGCCCGAGGCGATGCCGTCGACGCGGGCCTCGGTCAGCCGCAGCCGGTCGAGCAGGTTCTCCTCGGTGCCGGCGGCCTGCGCGGTCGCGATATCGGTGGCATTCGCCGCGAGGACGCGATCGGTGGCGGCGAGCAGGGCGTCGGCCGCCGCCTGCAGGGCGTCGTTCTTCTGCGCCGTCGTCAGCTGCGCCAGCGCACGGGACGCGACGCGAGCCCTGCGGGCGGCGTCGTGCACCGCTGCGCGGATGTCGAGCTCGGGGGTCACTTCTACCGTCATGGGTATCAGCGTACGCAGTGCGGCTGTCCGGTTCGCCGCCACCCGGACCCCGGAATACGGCTCCGACCGGCGGCGGGACCGAGTTGTCCACAGGATTTCGCGCCGCCGTGGGACTTGTCCACAGGTCACGCCGCGCTCGCCACTCGAAATCGCCGCCGACCGTGCCGCCGCCACTAGATTTGCCGCCATGGACTTCGCCGCATCCACCGTCGTCGTGCTCGGCAGCATCAACATGGATCTGGTCACCACCACGGCGCGACGACCGGCACCGGGCGAGACCGTGCTCGGGTCCGGTTTCGCGACCGTCCCCGGCGGCAAGGGCGCGAACCAGGCGATCGCGGCGGCACGCTCAGGCGCCCAGGTGCGGTTCCTCGGCGCCGTCGGTGACGACGCGTTCGGGACCACGCTGCGATCCACGCTGGCCGAGGCCGGTGTCGACACCGCCCTGCTGCGCACGGTTGACGGCCCCAGCGGCGTGGCGACGATCGTGGTCGACGGGACCGGCGAGAACAGCATCATCGTCGTCGCGGGCGCGAACGGCCGGGTGACCGACCTGACCGAAGACGAACTCGCGGCGATCGCAGCCGCCGACATCCTGCTGTGCCAGTTGGAGATTCCACTCGACACGGTGGCCGCGGCCACCCGGCACGCCCGCGCATCGGGCACGATCGTCGCGATCAATCCCTCACCCGTGCAACCGCTGTCCGACGCTCTGTGGGCCGACATCGACCTCGCTATCGTGAATTCGCTGGAGTCCGCGCGGTATTCGGCCGAACTGAACCGGGTACGGCATGTGGTGCGAACCCTCGGTCGCGACGGTGCGGCGTATCGGTCCAGCGACGGCAGCGAGTTCACGGTCGCCGGGGGCAGGGTCGGTGTCGTTGACACCACCGGCGCGGGCGACGCCTTCACCGGCGCTCTCGTCGCTACCTGGGCGACCGGACCGCACGCCGCGGTGACCTGGGCCAATGCCGCCGGTGCCCTGGCGACCACCCGTCTCGGCGCCAGCTCCTCGATCCCCGACCGCGCCCGGATCGAGCGCGCGCTCGCGGCGGACTGATCCGTCCGGTCCGGCTGCGAAATTCACGTGCGCCGCACCTGTCGCGGTCCTACCGTGGGTAGTACATCCAGGAAAGGACCGACCATGTTTCCCGTCGAGCTGCGCGGTACCCGAGCGCAGACGCTCATGTGGGCCAACGAGCACGAGATCGAGCAGTCAGCGCTGCGTCAGCTCCGCAATATCGCGGAACTGAAATGGGTGTATGGACTGCGCGTGATGCCCGATGTGCACCTGGGCAAAGGCGCGACGGTGGGTTCGGTCATCGCCATGCGGGACGCGGTCGCGCCTGCGGCGGTCGGTGTTGATATCGGGTGCGGGATGGAGAGCGTGAAGACCGGGCTCACCGCCTCGGATCTGCCCGATGATCTGCGGTCGCTGCGGTCGCGGATCGAGCGGGCGGTGCCGGTCGGGTTCAACGCGCACAAGGAGGCGGTGAACGTCGGTGCGCTGCATGCCGGTTCGCACGGGCAGTCGGCGCGGACGAAGGGTTGGGATCGGTTCTGGCGTGGATTCCGCGAGCTGCATCCGGGTGTGTCGTCGCTGGAGTCCAAGGCGCACAAGCAGATCGGGTCGCTCGGGTCGGGCAATCACTTCATCGAGGTCTGCCTCGATCAGGACGACGCCGTGTGGATTCTGTTGCACTCCGGGTCGCGCAATATCGGTAAGGAGCTGGCCGAGCGGCACATGGCGGTGGCGCGGGCGCTGCCGCACAATCAGTCGCTGCCCGATCGCGATCTGGCGGTGTTCCTGGCCGGGACCCCGGAGATGGACGCCTACCGGCGTGACCTCACCTGGGCGCAGGAGTACGCGGCGCGTAATCGCGCGGTGATGCTGTCGCTGGTGTGCCGGGCGGTGCGGGAGGAGTTCGGTGAGCGGGCGGTGCGCTTCGACGAGCCGGTCAGCTGCCACCACAACTATGTGGCCGAGGAGATCATCGACGGGATGCCGATGCTGGTGACCCGCAAGGGCGCTGTGCGCGCCGGCGCGGGTGATCTGGCGCTGATCCCGGGGTCGATGGGTACCCGGTCCTACGTGGTGCGCGGTAAGGGCAACCCGGCCTCGTTCCAGTCGGCCTCGCACGGCGCGGGACGGCGGCTGAGCCGGACCGCGGCCAAGAAGCAGTTCACGGTCGCGGACCTGGTCGCCCAGACCGAGGGCGTGGAGTCGCGCAAGGACGCGGGCGTGGTCGACGAGATCCCGGCCGCGTACAAGGACATCGACGAGGTGATCGCCGCGCAGTCCGACCTGGTCGACATCGTCGCCACGCTGCGTCAGGTCCTCTGCGTCAAAGGTTAGGTGATTGTCCAGCCTCTCCGGGATTCTGGCCGGACTCGGGTGCGGGGTGAACTGGCATGGCGGCCGGCGGTGTGGTCGCTGGGCCAGTTCGCCCGTACCCGGTGAGTCACCCATGTTCTTCTGAGATCAATGTGTCGGAGGGGTCGGGCAGTATGGGTGGCATGACCTCAGCCGCCGGCAGTGACGTGCTCGACTTGATGGCTCCTGACCTGCGGGAACGGGCCGAGGAGTTGTTGCGGGAGCTCGCTGGGCCCGTGGCTCGGTTGCGGGAGGATCAGTGGGTCGCGATCGAGGCGCTGGTGGTGCAGCGACGGCGGGCGCTGGTGGTGCAGCGGACCGGGTGGGGTAAGTCGGCGGTGTATTTCATCGCCGCCAAACTGCTGCGCGGCGCCGGGCGCGGGCCGACGGTGATCGTGTCGCCGTTGCTGGCGCTCATGCGCAATCAGGTGGCCGCCGCGGCACGGGCGGGGGTGGTGGCGGCCACCATCAACTCGGGCAATGTCACCGAGTGGGACGAGATCCATCAGCGGGTGGCCGACGGCGCGGTCGACGTGCTGCTGGTGAGCCCGGAACGGCTGAACAATCCCGACTTCCGCGACCAGGTGCTGCCACGGCTGGCCGCCGACGCCGGCCTCGTGGTGATCGACGAGGCGCACTGTGTCTCGGACTGGGGCCACGATTTCCGGCCCGACTACCGCCGCATCCGCACCCTGATCGCCGATCTCGGCTCGGCTGTGCCGGTGCTGGCGACCACCGCCACCGCCAACGATCGCGTGGTCACCGACGTCGCCGGGCAGATCGGCACCGACACCCTCGTGCTGCGCGGCACGCTGGACCGCGAATCCCTGCACCTGTCGGTGACGCGCTTCGACGACGCGGTACAGCGCACCGCCTGGCTGAGCGAGCAGCTGTACCGGCTGCCCGGCTCGGGCATCATCTACTGCCTCACCGTCGCCGCCGCCCACGACCTGGCCGACGTCCTGAACTCACACGGCCACACCGTCGCCGCCTACACCGGCCAGACCGACCCGGCCGAACGCGAGCTGCTGGAAGCAGCACTGCTGAACAACGAGGTCAAAGCCCTGATCGCGACCTCGGCGCTGGGGATGGGCTTCGACAAGCCCGACCTCGGCTTCGTGGTGCACGTGGGTGCGCCGTCCTCGCCGATCGCCTACTACCAGCAGGTCGGCCGCGCCGGGCGTGGCACCGATCGGGCCGAGGTGGTGTTGCTGCCCGGCCCGGAGGACACCCGGATCTGGAGCTACTTCGCCTCGGTGGCCTTCCCGCGCGAACACATCGTGCGCGCGGTGCTGGCCGCGCTCGACCTGGACCGGCCCCTCTCGACGGTGGCGCTGGAACCGCTGGTCGAGCTCAACCGGTCGCGCCTGGAGATGGTGCTCAAGGTCCTCGATGTCGACGGCGCGGTCCGCCGGGTGCGCGGGGGCTGGCTGTCCACCGGACAGGACTGGACCTACGACACCGAACGCTACGAACGCCTCGCCGCCGCCCGCGACACCGAACAGCAGGCGATGATCGACTACCAGTCGACGACCGCCTGCCGGATGACGTTCCTGCGCAGGCAACTCGACGACCCCGGCCTGGCCGCGCTCGACGCCGCCACCCCCGGCTGCGGACGCTGCGACAACTGCACCGGCACCCGCGCCGACACCACCGTCGACGCGGCCGCCGTCGCCGCGACCAGGGCCCGCCTCGACCGCCCCGGCCTCGACCTCGCCCCGCGCAAACAGTGGCCCAGCGGCATGGCGAAACTGGGAATCCCGTTGTCGGGCAATATCACCGGCGGCGCCGAGACCGGGCGCGTGCTCGGCAGGCTCACCGATCTCGGCTGGGGCCAGCGGCTGCGCGCGCTGCTCGACGGGCCGGACGCACCGGTGCCCGACGCGGTGTTCGAGGCCTGCGTCGCCGTGCTGCGCGACTGGACCTGGAGTACCCGGCCGACCTCGGTCCTCGCCCTGGAATCGCCGCGTCACCCCCAGCTCACCGCGAGTCTGGCGGGCCGGCTCGCCCAGGTCGGGCGGCTCGACAACCTGGGCCTGCTGCACGCCCGGCCCGATCGCCCGCCGGTGTCGGCGGCGAACTCGGCGCACCGGGTGGCCGGGCTGTTCGATTCGTGGGAGGTCCCCGACCTGTCCGGTGTCGAGGGCCCGATCCTGCTCGTCGATACCCTGACCGACACCGGCTGGACGATGACGGTGGCCGCGCACGCCCTGCGCACGAGTGGTGCCGACGCGGTGCTGCCGTTCGCGCTGGCCACCCCGACCTGACCCGGATCGCCCCGCGTGCGCCATGTGGGCACCCGGCGCACCCGAAATCCCGTACTCTCAGTCCGTACGTGCAGGTCAACCGGTCGAAGACGGAGCCGTCGTGACATCAACCGCACCGAAGAAGATTCCCCCGCTACCGATCATCCGTGGCATCGACCGCGTGCGTGCCGTGCTCGCGAACCTGTACCGGACGCTGGTCCCCGGCCACGTCGCCCTGCTGGAACTGCAGGTCGCCGGGTTCCTGTCCCAGGCCATCAGTACCGCCGCCGAGCTCGGGATCGCCGACGAGCTCGCCGCGGGCCCGCGCACGGCGACCCAGCTCGCGCGCGCGGTCGAGGTCGACGAGGACGGACTGTGCAGGCTGATGCGTCTGCTGGTGAGCTACAACGTCTTCGCGCAGCGTCGCGACGGCTCCTACACGCTCACCCGGATGGGTGCGGCACTGCGCAGCGACGCCGAGGTGACGTTGCGCGATGTGTCCCGGTTCTTCGGTTCGCCGTTCCATCGCAACCATTGGAGCCATCTCAGCGACGCGGTACGCACCGGCGAAGCCGTCGGCCCGGCCGTGGACGGGGCGAGCTTCTTCGAGTACGCGGCCACCAACCGCGAGGTCGGGGACCTGTTCGACCGGGCGATGACCAGCATCAGCACAATGTCGACCGATCCGCTGCTCGCCGCCTACGATTTCAGCCGGTTCGGCACCCTGGTCGATGTCGGTGGCGGGCAGGGCAGTCTGCTCACCGAGATCCTGCACCGGTATCCGGCGGCCCGTGGCATCCTCTTCGACCTGCCGACCGTGGTCGACGATCTGACCGCCGACCTCGCCGCGCAGGGTCTCGCCCAACGGTGCGAGGTCGAGGGCGGGTCGTTCTTCGAGCAGGTGCCGCCGGGCGGCGATGCCTACCTGCTCAAACACGTCGTGCACGACTGGTCCGACGATCGGGCCGAGCAGATCCTGCGCGCCGTGCGGCTCGCGATGAACCGGTCGGCGACGCTGCTGGTGATCGAGCTGGTGCTGCCCGAACACCGGCGGCCGCACCCGGGCAAATTCATCGATCTGGAGATGCTGGTGAACACCGAAGGCGGGCACGAACGCACCGAATCCCAGTTCCGCGACCTGCTGGCCCGCGCCGGTTTCACCCTCACCCGCACGGTGCCCACGGCCGCACCGGACTGTGTGCTGGAGGCCCGCGCCCGCTGACTCCCCACTCGACACGCCGCCGCCGATTAGGTATGACACCGGTCACCAGTGCTTCAATGCGGCTATGACCAGGACCACATTCGCTCGAAACCTGATGGCCGTCGCCGCGGGCTGTGCGGCCGGATTCACTCTGTTGGTCGCGCCCGCCCAGGCGACGAACGAGAACCCCCTCGACTGCGCGGGTGTCCCCGGCGCCCAGGCCGCGGCCGATCGGGAGAGCGCGCACCGCGGCATCGCGATCACGCCGCTGTGCTTCAGCGGCGGCCTCTACAGCAACATCCACGCCGGCATTCCGCTGGCCGTGCTGAACCCGCTGACCATGCCGGGCACCGACACCGTGTGCATGGCCGAACGCGAAACCGTCGAGGCGGCGGCCAAATTCGAGTGGACCGACCAGGTCCACGTGATGCCGATGTGCATCCAGAACCGGGCTTTCGGCGTTTACGAGCTGTAGCGAGCAGGACACGGCCCCGTCCGGGACACGCCCCGGACGGGCCTGTTCGCGCCGCCCGCGGGCTATCGTTGCCGGTGTGGCCAAGTCTGCGGCGCCTGCGGTCGAATTGCCGGTGGGTGAGCACACGGTGCGGGTCAGCAATCCCGACCGGGTGTATTTTCCCGAGCTCGGCGCCACCAAACTCGACCTGGTGCGGTATTACCTGAGCGTGGGCGACGGGATCGTCAACGCGCTGCGCGACCGCCCGTGCATGCTGCACCGGTTCCCGAAGGGACTGCCCGGCGGCAAGGTGCACCAGAAACGGGTCCCCGCCGGCGCCCCGGACTGGCTCCCGACGGTGCGGGTGCACTTCCCGCGCTACGGCAGGCACGCCGACGAACTGTGCGTGCGCGAGCTGGCCGACGTGATCTGGGCAGTGCAGATGTCCACCGTCGAATTCCATCCCTGGAACTCCCGCGCCACCGACACCGAATCGCCCGACGAGTGGCGCATCGACCTCGATCCGATGCCGGAGTGCCCGTGGTCGCGGGTGCAACGGGTGGCGCACGTCGTGCACGAGGTGCTCGACGAGCTCGGCGCGGCCGGCTGGCCGAAGACCTCCGGTGGCTCGGGCCTGCACGTGTATGTGCGGATCGCGCCGGAGTTCGGGTTCGGGCAGGTGCGCCGGGCCGCACTCGCCTTCGCCGACGAGGTGCGGCGGCGCGCACCGCAGGACGTGACCACCGAGTGGTGGCGCAAGGACCGCGATCCCGCGCAGCTGTTCGTCGACTACAACCAGAACGCGCGCGATCACACCATCGCCGCGGCCTATTCGGTGCGTGGCGTACCGGCCGCGACGGTGTCGACGCCGGTGCGCTGGAGCGAGATCGACGACATCCGTCCCCGCGACTTCACCCTCACCACCGTGCCCGCCCGCTATGCCGAACTCGGTGACCTGCAGGCAGGCATGGACGACGCAGTCTTCGACATCGCGCCCCTGCTCGAGCTGGCCGACCGGCACGGCGTCGGCGAACCGGTCGACCTCGACGAATCGTGAGCGACGGCCGGGCGCTGCGCGGCGGTGCGCGAGGAGGAAGAATCGAGCTTCCACCCCGGAGCCGCCGCGCGCGCACCCGGTCAGCCGATGACCTCAGGAGGTCTCTGTGCAGGAATCCGCGACCACGATCGCGATCGGACCGGATCAGCCGTCGTCGCGGCTGCTGGAGAAGGCCGTGCTCGGCGCGGGCGCGCAGATCGGCCCGCTGGCGGCGGCCGACGGGCTGATCTGGATCGGCACCCCGGCCGGGTTCCCCGCGACACTGCCCGCCTCGGTGCGCTGGGTGCAGCTGCCCGCGGCGGGGATCGAGGACTATTTCGCCGCGGGCGTGTTCGAGGCCCATCCGGGCGTGGAGTTCACCTCAGCGGCGGGCGCGTTCGCACACAGCGTCGCCGAGCACGCGCTGATGCTGCTGCTGGCCGGCGTGCGGTATCTGCCCGAGCATCTGCGGGCGACCTCCTGGCAGCAACGCGAGTTCTTCCCGCATGTCGGCTCACTGCGCGGCAAGACGGTGACGATCGTGGGCGCGGGCGGGATCGGGCGCGCGCTGATCCCGATGCTGGTACCGCTGGGCGCGCACGTGATCGCGGTGAACCGGTCGGGCAGGCCGGTGACCGGGCCAGGCATTCCCGGCGACGTGGAGACGGTGCCCGCCGATCAGCTGAGCCGGGTGTGGTCGCACACCGATCACGTGGTGGTCGCCGCGCCGGCGACCGCGCAGACCCGGCATCTGCTCGGCGCCGACGAGCTGGCCCGCCTGAAGCCGGCGTCGTGGGTGATCAATGTGGCGCGCGGCAGCCTGATCGACACCACCGCGCTGGTCGACGCGCTCGCGCGCGGGGTGATCGGCGGCGCGGGACTCGATGTCACCGATCCGGAGCCGCTGCCCGACGGGCACCGGCTGTGGACGCTGCCGAACGCGATCATCACCCCGCACGATTCCAATCCGCCGCAGCTGCGGCTGGCCGCGTTCGCCGATCATGTCGGCGCGAACGTGGCCCGGTTCGTCGCGGGTGAGGCGCTGCTCGCGCCGGTCGACCCGCGCCGGGGTTACTGAGCGAGCCGGCCGCTGCTCACCCAGGCCGCGATCTGGCTGCGGGTGGCGAAGCCCAGCTTGGTGAGGATGTGCTGGACGTGGTTCTGCGCGGTGCGGTCGGAAAGCACCAGGGTGGCGGCGATCTCGTGATTGGTGAGCCCGCGCGCGACCAGTCCGGCCACCTGCCGTTCGCGGGGAGTCAGTGCGGCGCAGCCGATCTCGTGCGCGGCCTGGACCTGGAGCCGGTCCACCCAGGGTGTCATCCCGGCCGAGACGGCCACGGGCAGCGCGGCTTTCGCGATGGCGACGGCCTCGGCTCTGACACCGCGGGCCGAGAGCTGTTCGGCCAGCACGCAATCGGCTTCCACGGCCCAGCCCGGTGCGCCGATCGTGCGGGCGGTCCGCGCGGCGGCCCGCAGCTCACGGCACGCGGTGTCCGGATCACCCAGTGCGACCGCGAATTTCCCCAGCCACAGAGCGACCGGACCGAGGTATTGGGCGTTGCCGCCACCGCCGACGACGTGCCCGTCGCGGTAGGCGGCGAGGCGGTCGCGGAAGTAGCCGACGTCGTCGTCGATGCCGAGGGCGGCGGCCACCGCGCCGCCGACGGCGAGCACGTCGAGCAGGTAGGGCGGCGGGATCAGCCAGGTCCGTGGACTGCCGAGGCCGCGGTAGAGCGGTTCGGCCGCGCCGAGCAGTCCGCTGTCGACCATCGGGAAGGCGATGCCCAGCGCGGCGAACAGCTGATTGGGCACCTCGCCGCGGGCAGCGCCCTGCGGCAGGGTCAGGGTCTGTGGGAGTGGGCCGCGGTGGTGGCCGACGATCGCCAGCGTCGCCCGATAGGTGGCCGCGCCGGACGGATGACCGAGCGCGGTGGCCAGGGTGTGTGCCTGCGCGGCCAGCTCGAGCGCGTCGTCGAACTCGGCGCGGGCCTGGGCCAGGGCGGATTCGGCGATCAGCAGGTGCCAGCGCGCCAGCGGTCCGCCGGTGCGCTCGGCACACCAGCGCAGGCTGGGCAGTTCGCCGGTGATCGCACTCAGCTCGCCGCGCTCCCACAGCGCGTCGATGCGCCACAGGTGTCCCCACAGCTCCACGGACGGATCACGCGCGAGGGCGCCGGTGGCGATCATCCGATCGGCCAGTTCCCGATGTTCGGCGTGGTGGTCGGGCCCGCCGCACGCCAGCTGACGGGCTCGCAGGGCGGCGGCGAGCACATCGGGGTCCGCGCTGTGTTCGGCCGAAGCCAGTGCGGCCCTGCTGGATTCGTCGATGCCGTCGAGCGCGCCCAGATAGCTGGCGGTCTCGGTGGCGCGGGCGAGCAGGCGGGCCCGCAGCGAAGCGGGCAGCGTGGCGGCGGCCAGCGCCTCGGCGCAGGCGTCGGCGATATCGCGGTCCCAGCTCCGGTCCCCGATCGGTTCGAGGACCAGCGCCGCCTCGGCCAGCAGGACCGGGTCGCCGGATCGGCGGGCGACGGCCTGGGCCGCCAGGCAGTCGGCGGCGGCGGTCATCCGGTCGCCCGCGCGGGCCGCGGCCGCCGCTCGCCGCAGCAGTAACGCGCCCCGCTCGCCCGGGCGCAGTGCGGCCGCGTGGGCGAGCGCGAGGCCGTAGAGGCGGACGGCTTCCTCGAAGGCCAGTTCCCGCGCGGCCACCTCCGCCGCGCGGCGCGCCCAGCCGACCGCGGGCTCGTGTGAACCCGCCACCGCCGCATTGGCCCAGTGCCAGGCCAGGGCGGCCGAATTCTCCTCGACCGCATCGGGATACAGCTCCTCGATGGCCACGGCGGCGCGTTCGTGCAGCACCACCCGCTGCCGCAGGGAGAGTCCGTCGAGCAGGGTGGCGCGGACCAGGGCGTGCGCGAACCGCACGGTGCCGGGTTCCTCGTCGGTGGCCAGCAGGCCGGCCTCGATCGCCTCGTCGGCCGCGGCGAGGCAGTCGGTGGCCGGGCGGTCGACCAGCCGGGCCGCCACGGCGAGGGCGAACCGTTCGCCCAGGATCGAGGCGGCGCGCAGCAGCTCCCTGGCACGCGGTGAGCGCGGCGCCATCCTGGCCCGCACCACTTCGCGCAGGCTGGTCGGCAGGCGCAGGGCGTCGTCGGTGGAGCCGCGCAGCGAACGGCCGAGTTCGCGCAGGTAGAAGGGGTTTCCCGCGGTCATGTCGAAGGCGTCTCCGGCGAGGTCGTCGGGCAGGGCGCGACCGGCCTCCCGGCGCAGGCAGCGGGCGGAGTCCGCGGGGGACAGTCCGCGCAGGGTCAGTGACCGGGCGATCGGTTCGCGAACCAGCTCCGGCTTGATCGAGGTCCAGCCCGCACCGGCCGCCCCCGCGCATTCGGTCGCGCAGACCATGATCCGGCGCTCGCGCAGCGCCCTGACCACGTACAGCAGTGCCTGCAGCGAGGGGCCGTCGGCCCAGTGGATATCGTCGATGACCAGCAGCACACCGTCGGCGGCGCCGTCGAGACCGGCCGCGAAACCGTCGAACAGGGCGACCCGGTCGGCGCCGGGCGCCGGAGTCGCGGTGCCGAGCACCTGGCGCCACAACCAGAACGGTGGGGTGTCGGGCAGTTCGAGGGCCCGCGCCCACAGGGTGCGCACGCCGTGCCGGCGGGCGCGACCGGCCAGCTCGGCGGCCAGGCGCGTCTTGCCGACCCCCGCCTCCCCCGAACAGATCACCAGTTGCGGCGCCCCGTGCACCGCATCGTCGAGCCGGCCCAGCAGATCGGCCAGTTCGGCTTCGCGTCCGATCAGCTCGGTCGACACACCTCACCTCCGAGTATCCGAGCATACTCGCAGGTGAGGAGGCTACAGAAGGGTCAGGAGGCGGCTCGCTCGGTCAGGCCGCCGACCGCGACGAGGTAGTCGTCGGCCTGTTCGTCGTAGCGGATGGAATACGTGGTCGGGTACCGGGTCGAATGCTGGTAGGCCTGCGGCTGGGTGATCTCGCCGGTGAACTGCGGCTTGGTGAGCAGCCAGGCCCTGGTGAACATCGGCTCGGTGAAGATGTACTGGCCGTCCCAGGCGCCGTTGATGAGCACCTGGGTGAAGTCGAACTGCCCGGGGACCACCGGGGTGGTGCCGTCGACCCAGTGCACACCCATCCACGGCACCGCCTGCACCTCGAGCGGCTCGGGCAGGGTGGTGAAGCCGGTCGGCATGTACTTCTCGTCGGGCTTGGTGGCGGCCTTGGTCAGGAACTGCGGGTCCTCGGGGCTGATCGCCTGCACGGTGGCGTCGTCGACGAAATAGAAGTGCGTGTCGAAATGGGGTTCGTCGAACATGCCGACCGGCGGATGACCGTGCGGCACCCAGTCGAAGGTGAGGTGGTCGATGACCGTGCCCTCGGCTTCCTCCGGGAAGGCCAGCGCTGGACTGGCCGGTGGCGGGCCCTCCGGCATGGTGGCCGGCATCGGCAGGCCCTCCAGCGCCGCGGCGTCGATGCGCAGGCCGAGTTCGGTCGGGGTGCCCTCGTCGGTGATCACGTAGGTGCGGATCTGGCCGTCGCCCATGGCGCGTTCGTCGCCGTAGTAGGTCTTCGATCCGGAGTCGTCGCTACACGCCGCGGCGGTGGCCAGGACGAGAACGGCGGCCAGGGCGGCGGTGAGCGGGCGCGCAGGGGACATGGCTCCTCCATTCGGCAGATCTGTGTCCGAAGGTAGGAGTCCGGCGGGCGGTGGGCGTCCGCCGAAATACTCAACTGTCTACTCATCTCCGCCACTACTGTGGCCACCGGAGATGGTTCCGTTCGGAGATATGGCCGGGATCGCCACGCCGGAATCGGACTGGGCGGATAGGCTGTCCTCGTCCTGGCTCGGTAAGGATGGGATCGGCAATGGGTTGGACCTTCACCGCTGACGAATTCGCGCACGTCTGGCGGGAATCCGGGCAGGACCGCGTGCCGTTCCCGATCCGGCTGCTGGAATCGCCGCACACCGAGGACGAGGCCACCCGGCTGCGGTCGGGCCTGGACCAGCGACTACCCGGCGGCGCCGATCCCGACCTCACCGCCTGTCTGCGGATCATCGCCGAACCCCACACCAGGATCGTGCTGGTCGGCGGTGGACACACACCCGGCAGCGAGATCCGGCTCCTGGCCTGCGCTGTCTACGACCGCGCGGTGCTGGTGGTGCAGGAACCCGGGACGCGCCCCGATTACGGTGGCAGTGTGCGGGTTTCGATCGGGCACACCGCCGGGATGGGCGCCCGGATCACCGGCTGCCTGCCCGACACGCCGCCCGGACGCGAACCCGCGCGCGAGGCCGCCACCGAGGCCGTGCGCGACGAGGAGACGGTGGTGGCCACGCACCCCGCGGTGCCGCGGATCCAGCGATTACTGCGCCGCAAGCACACCGCGGAGGGGCACATCAGAATCGAGACCGGATTGGACCGCACCGTTGCGGCCACACCGGTGCACTACAGCTGGATCGACGTCGCAGGCGACGGCCGATACCTGCTGCGAGCAGGGGAAACGGTACACGTGGTGCCCGCGTCGACCGGCCAGCTCGCCGCCCAGCTGCAACGCAGGCTCGCACCGGCGCACAGTTCGCACAGCCGAAGGTCCGGCTAGCCTGGACCGCAGACGCTTCATCTGGAGGGGAGACGCGATGACGATCGAGACCAGCAGGGCCGAGATCTCCCGGTTCCGCACCGCCGCCGCGACGGGAACGCTGAAGTTCGAACCCGATGCCGCACGCCAGTGCGCCGCACTCTACGAACAGCAGGCCGACCGGCTCGGGCAGTTACGTCAGCGGCTCGAAACCGCCGCCGAGGCAGGCGGATTCGGTGGTTTCGTCTCCGCCCAGCAGCTGCAGGCCGGTTTCGCGCACAAGGCCCGCGACGCCGCCGAGCTGATCGATCACTACATCGAGGCCGCCTACCGGATGAAAGAAGCGTTCCTGCTCAGCGCGGGCCTCTACGACGAGGCCGACGCCGCTGCCGCCGCCGCCCTGCGCGCCGTCGACACCCGGATGCGCTGATGAGCGGCACCGACCCCACCTACATCAGTGCCATGGAGCATTTCGAATCCATGCCGCACGAACAGATCCACGCCCGCACCCAGCAGATCGACGCGGGCGCGATCCTGGGCGCCTCGATCGCCTGGCTCGAATCCGCCGCCGCGCTGAGCACCACGATGCCGCTGACCAAGGCCGACGCCGACCGGGTGATCGCCGAGACCGGCTGGGAGGGCGCCGCCGCCGATGCCGCCTTCGCCAGCACCCGCGCCTTCGCCGAGGCACTCGACGAACTGGCCGGGGTGGTCGCCGAGGTCGGTGGGCGGCTCGGCGGTGTCGCGGCGGCCGCGGAAGCGGTGAAGCTGGCCGTCGTCGCCCCCGGCGATTCCGGCCCGATCGGCACCGTCGCCCGCCTGCTCGAGGCCGCGCACGTGATCGATGCCCAGATGGCGGCCGAGGCCCTGCGCCAGGAAGCCGTGCTGGCGATGAACATGATCTACAAGCCCGCGTACTCACTGGCAGGCACCGGCGTACCGGCCCTGCCCGCTCCCCCCGGCGCCCCTGGATCGGAATCGCCTGTGGGACAGAATGGTTCGCCGTACGGCCAGGGGTCCACGCCGGCACCGAGGGCCGAGTCCCCGCAGGCAGGCACGCCCGGCACCGAGACCCCGGCACCCGGTACACCGGCGCCCCAGGGCCAGGCGACCACCCCACCTTCGGACACCCCCACACCGACCACCGAGGCGCCCGCACCCCAGGGACCGGAGAGCACCCCGCCCACCGAATCCCCCGCGCCGGTAACGACCACACCACCCGCCCCGGAAACCCCTGCCCCCGTCGAGCAGCCCGCACCCACCAGCGAAGCCCCCGCGCCGGAGACGACCACGCCGCCCACTCCCGAAACTTCTGCCCCCACCAGCGAGCCCCCCGCTCCCCCGGCACCGGTTTCGCCACCCACACAGCAGGACTCGAACCCGACCACGAGCGAAGCCCCCGCACCGGCACCTGAAGCCCCACAACCGAGCGAAGCACCACCACAGCCGGAGCCTTCCGCGCCAACCTCGGAACAACCTGCGCCACAACCACCTTCAGCAGAACCACCGGCACCGGCACCAGCACCGAACAATCCGGCGCCGCTCCCCGGCGGAGCCGACATGTCCGACCCCGGCGGCCAGCCCGGCGTCACCGGTCCGATCCCCGGCGCGGAAGCCCCCCAACCACAACCGGCTCCACCCCCACTCGCTCCGGCAGACCTGGATCAGCCGGGAGTCATCCCACCCCGGCGATGATCCGATGCGCCACAACGTCGGTCACCGTGCCGCAACCCGGCGCCACCACCTGACATCGTGGCGTGTGCGCCGCCGGTCCGTTCGGCACGCCGGGTCGAGGCATCACCCCCTGATGCCTCGACCCGGTGCGAAAGGCCCGGCAGACTGGTTGAGCCGGGATCCCCGCCCGGTGATCGACAGTAGCGCCGTCTTGCTCATGGAATCCGAGGAGAGGTAGTGGACGTCGCACTGTACGTGGGCACCTTCGCCGCGGTGGTGGTCGGGATCGACCAGCTCGGGCTCTGGGCCGAGCGGCGCGGGTGGGTTCATTGGCGCAAGACGCGGCGGTCGGGTAGCGCGGGTGGGGGGATGCTCGCGACGGTGGACGAGGTGTTCAATCCTGCCTCCCGGCATACCGTCGAGGAACGCGAATCCCGGCAGCTGGTGCGGGTGGACATCGGTGACGGGCGCGAACTCGACCTCTCGACGCGCCCGGTGTATTTACGGCCGGGGCCGGGCCGGATCAGACCTTGACCAGGTCGTCGGCGTGGATGACCGGGCGCTGCATGGTGTCGGGCAGGTCGGTGGTGGAGCGGCCGAGCATGGTGGTCAGTTCGGTGCTGTCGTATTCGACCACGCCGCGGGCGATGATCCGCTCGTCGGGGCTGATCAGGTCGACGACATCGCCGCCGAAGAAGCGGCCACGGATGCCGGTGATGCCGGCGGCGAGCAGTGAGCGGCGTTCGGTGACGGCGGTGACCGCGCCCGCGTCGAGCAGCACCGCACCGCGGGTGTCGGCGGCGTGGCGGACCCAGAACTTGCGGCCGGACAGGCGGACCGGGCGGGCGGCGAAGGCGGTACCGACAGTGCCCGCGCCGAGGGCGGTCGCGGCGTCGGCGGCCGAGGCCAGCAGCACGGGGATGCCCGCGTCGGCGGCGAGGCGGGCGGCGGAGAGTTTGGAGGCCATGCCGCCGGTGCCCAGCGCGCCGCCGCTGCCCGCGATGACACCGTCGAGGTCGGCGCTGCTGCGGACCTCGGGGATGAACGTGGCGGCGCCCTTGCGCGGATCGCCGTCGTAGAGACCGGCCACATCCGAGAGCAGGATCAGCGCGTCGGCGCCGACCAGATGCGCCACCAGGGCGGCGAGGCGGTCGTTGTCGCCGAAGCGGATCTCCTCGGTGGCGACGGTGTCGTTCTCGTTGACCACCGCGACCGCGCCGAGCGACCGCAACCGGTCCAGTGTGCGCTGGGCATTGCGGTGATGCTCGCGGCGGGCGAAATCGTCGGCGGAGAGCAGCACCTGGCCGACCGTGCGGTCGTACCGGGCGAAGGAGGTGCCCCACGCGTGGGCGAGGGCCAGCTGACCGACACTCGCCGCGGCCTGCTTGGTGGCCAGATCCTTGGGCCTGCGCGAGAGCCCCAGCGGCGCGATCCCGGCGCCGATCGCGCCCGAGGACACCACGACCACGTCCGACCCGGCGCGCATCCGCGCTTCGACGGCGTCGGCCAGCCGGTCGAGCCGATCGGTGTCCAGACCGCCCTCGAGGCTGGTCAGCGCCGACGATCCGATCTTCACCACGACCGCGCGCGCCGACACGATGGCCTGGCGCGCCGCACTCAACTCCGAACTCACCTGCATCGCTTCACTCCCTGCACCGCGATCACCGTCGTCGACGGCCTGACCCACCGCAGTATGCCGATCGAACGGCCGCGTGCGACACCGGTTTTCGACCGGCGCCGACGCGGCCGGACCCCTACTTCCCGTCTTCGTCGAGCAGACCGCGGCGCGCGCGCGAGGCGAGCTTGCGCTCGGCCGCGCCGACCCGGTCGTTGTTCTCCAGCCGGATGTCGGTACCGCGGCCGGTCGGCACGATGTCGACACCGGCGGAGACCTGCGGCTCCCATTCGAAGGACACATCGCCGATCGTCACCGAGCAGCCGGGCTCAGCACCCTGCTTGACCAGTTCGGCCTCGACGCCGAGGCGCGCGAGCCGGTCGGCCAGATAGCCGACGGCTTCGTCGTTGTCGAACTGGGTCTGGCGCACCCAGCGCTCGGGGCGGGTGCCGCGCACGATGAAACCACCGGGCTCCTGCGGATCGGCGAGCACACTGAAACCGGACTCGTCGGTCGCGATCGGGCGGATCACCGGGCGCTTCGGGGCGGCCTTGGGGTGGTCCTCGCGGTACTGGCGGACCATGTCGGCCAGCGCGAAGGTCAGCGGCCGCAGACCGGCGCGGCTCACTGCGGAGATCTCGAAGACCGGCCAGCCGCGCTCGGCGAACTCGGGCGTCACCATCTCGGCCAGCTCGGCGCCGTCGGGGACGTCGGTCTTGTTGAGGATGACCACGCGCGGCCGGTCGGCCAGGTCGCCCAGGCTCTCGTCACCGGTCAGCGCGGGCTTGTAGGCGGCAAGTTCGGCTTCGAGCGCGTCGACATCGGAGACCGGGTCGCGACCGGGTTCCAGGGTCGCGCAGTCCACCACGTGCGCGAGGACCGCGCAGCGTTCCAGGTGGCGCAGGAAGTCCAGGCCGAGGCCGCGGCCGTCGCTGGCGCCGGGGATCAGGCCGGGCACGTCGGCGACGGTGAACGTGGTGTCGCCGCTGGCCACCACGCCCAGGTTCGGGACCAGCGTGGTGAACGGGTAGTCGGCGATCTTCGGCTTGGCCGCCGACAGCACCGACACCAGCGAGGACTTGCCCGCCGACGGGAACCCGACCAGGCCGACGTCGGCGACCGACTTCAGCTCCAGGACCAGGTCGAGCTCTTCGCCCTCCTCACCGAGCAGCGCGAAACCGGGCGCCTTGCGCGCCTTGGATGCCAGCGAGGCATTGCCCAGCCCGCCCCGGCCGCCCTTGGCGACGACGAACTGGTTGCCGATGCCGACCAGGTCGACCACGACCTTGCCCTCGTCGTCGACGACGACGGTGCCGTCGGGCACCTTCAGCACCAGATCGGTGCCCATCTTGCCGTCGCGGTTACCGCCCTCGCCTGGCTTGCCGTTGCCCGCCTTGGCGTGCGGGTGGAAATGGAAGTCGAGCAGGGTGTGGACGTTGGCGTCGACCTCGAGCACGACGTCGCCGCCGTTGCCGCCGTTGCCGCCGTCGGGACCGCCGAGCGGCTTGAACTTCTCACGATGCACCGAGGCGCAACCGTGTCCACCTCTACCGGCACGAACATGCAGCACGACGCGGTCGATGAATTTGGACATGGGTTGATCCTCCTCCTTCTGACTGGTCGTTTGCGGTAGGGGGTGACGGACACGACAGAGCGGGTCAGGGAAGCAACCCTGACCCGCTCTGGTGTCCGTGGGGAGCGAAATGCTCCAGGCGGTCAGGCCTGGACCGGCTCCGGGACGACGATGTTGACGGTCTTGCGGCCACGCTTGGTGCCGAACTCGACCGCGCCCGCCGCGAGGGCGAACAGGGTGTCGTCGCCGCCACGACCGACGTTCACGCCGGGGTGGAAGTGGGTTCCACGCTGACGGACGAGGATCTCGCCCGCGCTGACCTTCTGGCCACCGAAGCGCTTCACGCCGAGGCGCTGGGCGTTCGAATCACGACCGTTCCGGGAGCTGGATGCACCCTTCTTATGTGCCATTGCTTCGTCTCCTCGGGAATTCTTACTTGATGCCGGTGACCTTGATGACCGTCAGCGGCTGACGGTGACCCTGGCGCTTGTGGTAGCCGGTCTTGTTCTTGAACTTGTGGATCCGGATCTTCGGACCCTTCGTCTGATCGACGACCTCGGCGGCCACGGAGATCTTGGCCAGCTTGTCGGCATCGGTGGTCAGATCGGTACCGTCGACGACGAGAACCGGGGTCAGGGCCACGGCGGTGCCGGGCGCGCCCTCGATCTTCTCGACCTTCACCAGGTCACCGACCGCGACCTTGTACTGCTTTCCGCCGGTCTTGACGATTGCGTACGCTGCCATCGGTCGGCTTCCTCCACTCACGTTGGTCCTGCACATGTCCACGCCACAGCTGCGACGCGTATTTCTGGGCTCATCCCCGCATGGCGGGGGAAGAACTTTGGCTGCCTGCGGTATCACCCGGCCGTCCGGCCGGATGCCCAATCGCGGGGCAGCGACCGACCTAGGTTACCAGAACGGCTACCGCTCCCCCAATTCGGCCGGTCAGGGCTGAATCGGGGGCAATCGGGCTAATTCGATTCGGGCGCCGGGGCACCCGCGGGACGACCCACCGCGCGCCGGCGCGGCTTACGTTCCGGGACGACCACGGGCTCGGCGGCGAAGTCCACCACGGCGGCGGGCGGCTGCTCGCCTGCCGAGAGGACGAACACCGCGCCCGCGCTGTCGGGTGCGGGCGCCGCGGTGGAGCGGGCCACCCGGCGCCTGCGCGTGCGGGGTGCGGGCTCCGCCGCGACCGAGGCGGGCTCTGGTTCGGCTGCCACCGGCTCCGTGGCTTCAGCCACCGGCTCCGTGGCCGCGGGGACCGGCTCCGCGGCGGTGAACTCAGCGGCCGCGGTTTCGGTGACCTCGGCCTCGGCGGCTTCGGTGGGCGCTGGGCTATCGGCAGACGTCGCCTCGGCGACCACCGGAACCTCGGCTTCAGCAGCCGCGGCCGCCGACTCGGCCGGGATGACGCCGGTCAGTGCCGGGCTCTCCGTCGCCGCCTCGGACGACTGCGCCCCCGCGCTACGGCTCGACCGGCGCGACCGCGAACGCGACCGCCTGGTCGGCTCGGCGGGCGCCTCGGGCGCGGCCTCGGCCGGTACCGCCTCGGCGGTGCCGGTCTCGGCGCTCACCTCGTCGGTGGGCTCGCCCTCCTCGCCGTGGTGCGCGGCCATCGCGAGCGCGACCGGGTGGGCCCGCTTGACCGCGATGTCCTCTTCACCGTGCTCGGCGTGCGGCGCGGTGCCGTTGGTCGCCGGGGCGGCGGGCGCGGGCTGCTTGTCGCGGTCCTTGTCCTTGCCGCGGCGGCGGCGCGAGCCGCTTTCCTTGGCGCGCGGCTCCTCGACCCCGGACCCGGCGTCCACCGGGTAGGAGTGCACGAGTATGCCGCGGCCGTGGCAGTGCTCACAGGTGGTGGAGAACGCCTCGACCAGCCCGGTGCCCAGCTTCTTGCGGGTCATCTGGACCAGGCCGAGCGAGGTGACCTCGGAGACCTGATGACGGGTGCGGTCGCGGCCGAGCGCCTCGGTGAGGCGGCGCAGCACCAGATCGCGGTTGGACTCGAGCACCATGTCGATGAAGTCGACGACGATCATGCCGCCGATATCGCGCAGCCGCATCTGGCGCACGATCTCCTCGGCCGCCTCCAGGTTGTTCCTGGTGACGGTCTCCTCCAGGTTGCTCGACCCCGAACCGGTGAACTTGCCGGTGTTGACGTCGACGACGGTCATCGCCTCGGTGCGGTCGATCACCAGGGTGCCGCCCGAGGGCAGCCACACCTTGCGGTCGAGCGCCTTGGCCAGCTGCTCGTCGATCCGGAAGGTCCCGAAGACGTCGACGCCGTTGTTCTCGTGCCGGTTCACTCGCGGCAGCAGGTCCGGCGCGACGGTGCGCACGTAGTTCTCGACCGTGCTCCAGGCCCGGTCACCCTCGATGACCAGCTTGGAGAAGTCCTCGTTGAACAGATCGCGGATCACCTTGACCAGCAGATCCGGCTCTTCGTAGAGAGCCTTGGGCGCGTTGGACTCCTTGGCGGCGGCTTCTTCGATGGTCCGCCAGGTGGCCTGCAGCCGCTCGACATCGCGCGCCAGTTCCGGCTCGCTGACGCCCTCGGACGCGGTGCGGATGATCACGCCCGCGTCGGCGGGCACGATCTCGCGCAGGATCTCCTTGAGCCGCTTGCGCTCGGTGTCGGGCAGCTTGCGGCTGATCCCAGTCGACGTGCCGCCCGGCACGTACACCAGGAAGCGTCCCGCGAGGGAGATCTGGGTGGTCAGGCGCGCGCCCTTGTGACCCACCGGGTCCTTGGACACCTGTACCAGCACCTGATCGCCGGGCTTGAGCGCCTGCTCGATCTTGCGTTCCTTGCCGCCGAGGCCCGCGGCCTCCCAGTTCACCTCACCGGCGTAGAGCACGCCGTTGCGGCCGCGGCCGATATCGATGAACGCCGCCTCCATGCTGGGCAGCACGTTCTGCACCTTGCCGAGGTAGACATTGCCCACCATCGACGCCTGGCCGGAACTGGTGACGAAGTGCTCGACGAGGATGTTGTCCTCGAGCACCGCGACCTGGGTGGTGATCTGGTGACCCGGCGCGTGCTCGGCGGCGTCGAAGGCCTTCTCCCGCACGACCATCACCCGGTCGACCGCTTCGCGGCGGGCCAGGAACTCCGACTCGGTCAGGATCGGCGGACGACGGCGTCCGGCCTCCCGGCCGTCCCGGCGACGCTGACGCTTGGCCTCGAGCCTGGTCGATCCGGAGATGCCCTGCACCTCGTCGGAACCGGACCGGCTGCGGCTCTTGTTGCGCGGCTCGCGCTCGTGCACGACGGTGTTCGGCGGATCGTCCTCGGCGGCGGCGTCCTCGCCGGACTCCCCGCCCACCTTGCGGCGACGGCGGCGACGGCGGCGGCGGCTCGCGCCCTCGGGCAGCGTGCCGTCCTCGTCCTCGTCGTCGGTGTCTTCGGCCTGCTCCGCGCTGTCGGCGGCGGTCTCGGTCGCGGCGGCGGGTTCTTCGTCGGTCTCGCCGGACTCGTCGTCGGTGTCCTCGCCGTCGGCGGACTGCTCGCCCCGGCCCCGGCCACGGCCACGGCGGCCACGGCGACGGCGGCGCGGCTGGCCGTCGGCGTCGTGGTCACCGGACTGATCGGTGTCGGCGTCGGTGGTGTCGGCGGACTCGTCCTCGGCCGCGGTCTCGGTCTCGAGTTCCTCGGCGGGGGCGGCGGGCTCTTCGGTGCGCTTGGGGGTGCGCTCGGCGCGGCGGCGCTTGCGGGTCTCCTCGGCGGCGGTGGCGTCCGGCGGCAGGAACAGCGGTGCGGCCACGGCGGCGGGCGCCTCGAAGACCACCGGTTCGGCGGGGGCGGGGGCCTCGCTAACCCGGTGGGTGAACAGGCCGGTGTGCGCGTCGTCGGCGATCGCGGCGAACACCTCGTCGGTGCGCGCGACCTGCGGTGCGGAGAACAGTGCGGCGGGCGCCGCGGTCGGGTCGGCCGGCTGCTCGGCGACGGGGGCGGTGGACGGCTGGGCCGTCGCGGATGCGGGGGATTCGCCGGTGTCGGCGTCGGCCGCGGCGATGGCGTCGCGCACGGTCTCGGCGACCGCCCGATCGACATTGGATTGGACGCTACGCGCCTCGGTCCCCAGTTCGGCCAGTTTGGCCAGGATGCGCTTGCTGGTCACTCCCAACCGCTTGGCCAGTGCATGAACTCGAATTCGCTCCGGCAATTGATCGGCATCCTGTTGTGTTGTGTCCAGCGGCTCTTGTTCGGCCACGAAGTCTCCTCGGGCCCCCGGGCGCGCATCCCCGGTACGGGTGTACGCGGCCGACGCGGGGGCATCGTCCGTGCACCTCGCACCCGATGGTGCGAGGGTCATCTGGTCTCGCCCCGCGTGTCCGGTCGCGCCTGGTATCGATCATCTGGCGGGCCAACCGGTCACACGGCGCCTGGCTGTACGGCGTGACGCCGCGCTCCGAGCGCTCATCCAGCGTGCCTGCGCGGGCGGCCCCAGCAACAGGGTCGTCCGTGGCAGCGATGATCGGCATCCAACCGCGGTGTCATCCGGTCATGTCCGTCGCCGCTGTCACGTACCTGCGCGACAGGGTTCGGCATCGAACACATCCATAGTCAGTATCCCATACGGTTCGCGCGGGGATCGCCATCGGCGCAACTCACGCGAACCCGGCGTCACTCGAGCTCGTCACGCCCGGACCGGGCGCGACGAGCGAGGACAGCAGATCAAGCGGGAAATTCGGGGAACCAGAGCGCGATCTCGCGCTTGGCGGACTCGGGCGAGTCGGAACCGTGGACGAGGTTGAACTGGGTCTCCAGACCGAAGTCGCCACGGATGGTCCCGGGGGTGGCCTTCTCGACGGGATCGGTGCCGCCGGCCAGCTGACGGAACGCCGCGATCGCGCGCGGGCCTTCCAGCACGGCCGCCACGACCGGGCCCGAGGTGATGAACTCGATGAGCGAGCCGAAGAACGGCCGCTCGGCGTGCTCGGCGTAGTGCTCTTCGGCGAGCGTCACGGACACGTTCTTCAGCTCCAGTGCCTGGAGGGTGAGGCCCTTGCGCTCGATGCGCGCGAGCACCTCGCCGACGAGTCCACGGGAGACACCGTCCGGCTTGATGAGTACCAACGTCTGCTCAGTCACGCGGTAACACTAGCGTCGCCCGCGGCGCCGCGCTGAGCGGGACCCCTGAGCCGCTCAGGAGGACTCCGGCCGCTTCATCCGCTGACTCGGCAACAGCCCGGCGTCCATCCGCCGCTGCACATCCGAGCGCAGCACCAGGATGAACGCCCACACCGCGACGAAGACCAGACCGATGACGCCGATCGAGAGATGGATGAAGGTGCCGGCCAGCAGCAGCACCTGCAGACCCAGGTTGAACGGGATCGCCCACGATTTGCGCTGCACGCCCGCGCCCAGGAACATCAGCACCGCCAGCCCGACCAGGTAGGTGCCGGAGAACCAGGTCACGCCGCCGCCGACATCGGCGACCACTGGCAGCGCCAGCAGCACCACGATGGCCTCCAGGACCAGCGTGCCCGCCATGACACCGCGCAGACCCTTCCACGGATCGGTGGCCGGGGGTGGAACCTCGCTCATGAGGGAGCCTTTCCGAACAGGGCACGGGCCGCGCCCGCGGTCACCACCGAACCGGTGACCACCACGCCCGCACCCGAGATCACATCGCCTTCGTCGCCGGCCTGCTCGGCCAGCGCGATCGCCGATTCCAGCGCGTCGGGCAGGGTGTCGGCGGTGATCACCCGTTCGTCGCCGAAGCGCTGCACGGCCAGATCGGACAGGGCGTCGACATCCATGGCCCGCGGCGAGCCGTTGCTGGTGACGACGATCTCGTCGAAGACCGGCTCGAGCGCGTCGAGGATGCCCGCGGCGTCCTTGTCGGCGAGCACGGCGACCACACCGACCAGCTTGCGGAAGTCGAACTCGCTGGTCAGGGTGTTCGCCAGGGCCTGCGCGCCGGCCGGATTGTGCGCGGCGTCGACGAAGATGGTGGGCGCGTTGCGCATCCGCTCCATCCGGCCCGGGCTGGTCACGCTCGCGAAACCGGCGCGCACCGCCTCGATGTCGAGCTGCCGTTCGGCGCCGGCGCCGAAGAACGCCTCCACCGCGGCCAGTGCCAGCGCGGCATTGCGCGCCTGGTGCTCGCCGTGCAGCGGCAGGAAGATCTCGTCGTAGACGCCGCCGAGTCCCTGCAGGGTGAGCAGCTGCCCGCCGACCGCGACCGCGCGTTCCAGCGGCCGGAACTCCGCGCCCTCGCGCGCCACCGCCGCGTCGGCCGCGACGGCGCGGCGCAGCAGCACGTCCATCACCTCGGGTTCCTGCTGGGCGATCACCGCGACGGTGTCGACCGGGATCAGCTGCTCGGGGGCGCGCTTGATGATCCCGGCCTTCTCCTTGGCGATCGACTCGAGGTCGGGGCCGAGGTATTCGGTGTGGTCCAGGCCGATCGGGGTGATCACCGCGACCTGCCCGTCGATGACATTGGTCGCGTCCCAGGTGCCGCCCATACCGGTCTCGACCACGGCCACATCGACCGGAGCCTCGGCGAACGCGGCGAAGGCCATGCCGGTGAGCACCTCGAACTTGCTCATCGCCGGGCCGCCCGCCGCCGCGGACTGCTTGTCGATCATCTCGATGTAGGGCTCGAGCTCGTGGTAGGTCTCCACGTAGCGGGCCGGGCCGATCGGGGTGTTGTCGATGCTGATCCGCTCGGTCGCCAGCTGCAGGTGCGGGCTGGTGATCCGGCCGGTGCGCCGGTGCAGTGCGGTGAGCAGCGCGTCGATCATCCTGGTCACCGAGGTCTTGCCGTTGGTGCCTGCGACGTGGATGGCCGGGTAGTTGCGCTGCGGGTTGCCCAGCAGATCCATCAGGGTGGCGATCCTGGTCAGCGAGGGCTCGATCTTGGTTTCCGGCCAGCGCTTGTCCAGTTCGGCCTCGACCAGGGCCAGCTCGGCCAGCTCGACCGGGGAGGGACCGGCACCGAGCCGGGCCGCCTGGTAGTCCTCGCCCCCGAACTGCGGGTCCGGCTCGTCGCTCACTTGGCGCTCAGCTCCGCGAGGCGGGCGCCGATGCGGGCGACTTCGGCGGCGGCCACCTCGCGGCGACCGGTGATCTTGTCGACCACCTGCTGCGGCGCCTTGGCGAGGAACTCCGCGTTGCCGAGTTTGGCGGTGGTCTGGTCGAGATCCTTCTGCGCGGCCGCGAGATCCTTCTCCAGCCTGCGGCGCTCGGCGACGAGGTCGATGGCACCGGAGGTGTCGAGCTGCACGGTGACCGTCGCGCCGGACAGGCGCACCTGCACCTCGGCGGTGGTGGCGAAGTCGGCACCCGGATCGGTGAGCCGGGCCAGATTGGCGACCGAGCCGGCGAAACCGGTCAGACCCGCCGCGTCCAGGCCGACCAGGGTGGCCTCCACCTTCTGCTTGTCGGCCAGGCCCTGGTCGCTGCGGAAGCGGCGGATCTCGGTGATCAGGCGCTGGGCGTCGGCGACGCGCTGCGCGGCCACGGTGTCGGTGGCGATGCCGCTCGCCCTCGGCCACGGCGCGACGACCACGGACTCGCCGCCGGTCAGCGCCTTCCACAGGGTCTCGGTGACGAACGGGATCACCGGGTGCAGCAGGCGCAGCACCGCGTCCAGGACCGTGCCCAGCACCACCGCGGTGCTCTCGGCGCGCGCGTCGGACTCGGCGAACTGCACCTTCGACAGCTCCAGATACCAGTCGCACAGTTCGTCCCAGGCGAAGTGGTAGAGCGCCTCGCAGGCCTTGCCGAACTCGTAGGCGTCGAAGGCGGCGTCGACCTCGGCGCGCACCTCGTCGAGCCGGTCGACGATCCAGCGATCGGTGTCGGTGAGGGTCTCGCGCGGGGGCAGCTCACCGGAGCGCGCGCCGTTCATCAGCGCGAACTTGGTGGCGTTGAACAGCTTGGTGACGAAGCTGCGCGAGGCCAGCGCGTGCGCTTCGCCGACCGAGAGGTCACCGCCCGGCTGGGCGCCGCGGGCCAGGGTGAAACGCAGCGCGTCGGCGCCGTAGGAGTTGATCCAGTCGAGCGGGTCGATGCCGTTGCCGCGCGATTTCGACATCTTCTTGCCGTGCTGGTCGCGGATCAGGCCGTGCAGGAAGATGTCCTCGAACGGGACCTGCTTCTGTCCGCCCTCCCCGACCGTGAGCGCCGGGTCGTCGCTGACGAACATGCCGAACATCATCATCCGGGCCACCCAGAAGAACAGGATGTCGTAGCCGGTGACGAGCACGCTGGTCGGATAGAACTTGGCCAGCTCCGGGGTGGCGTCCGGCCAACCCATGGTGGAGAACGGCCACAAGCCGGAAGAGAACCAGGTGTCGAGCACGTCCGGGTCTTGCACCCAGCCCTCGGGTGCCTCCTCGTCCGGGCCCAGGCAGACGATCTCGCCCTCGGGGCCGTACCAGATCGGGATGCGGTGGCCCCACCACAGCTGACGCGAGATGCACCAGTCGTGCATGTTGTCGACCCAGTCGAACCAGCGCGGTTCCTGGCTCGCCGGATGGATCTTCACGTCGCCGCCGCGCACCGCGTCACCGGCCGCCTTGGCCAACGACTCGACCTTGACCCACCACTGCATGGACAGGCGCGGCTCGATCGGCTCGCCGGAACGCTCGGAGTGACCGACGCTGTGCGTGTACGGCCGCTTCTCCGCGACCACGCGGCCCTCGGATTGGAGGCGTTCACGCACCTTCACGCGCGCCTCGAAGCGGTCCATGCCGTCGAATTCGGTTCCGGTGCCGGTGATCCGGCCACCCTCGTCCATGATCGTCGGCATCGGCAGGTTGTGCCGCAGGCCCATCTCGAAGTCGTTGGGGTCGTGCGCGGGGGTGATCTTCACCGCGCCGGTGCCGAACTCCGGGTCGACGTAGTCGTCGGCGATGACCGGGATCTGGGTGCCGGTGATCGGGTGGTAGACGGTGGAGCCGATCATCGCGGCGTAGCGCGGATCGTCCGGGTGCACGGCCACGGCGGTGTCACCGAGCATCGTCTCGACGCGGGTGGTGGCGACGACGACGTGCGGTTCGTTGTCGTCGAGGGAGCCGTAGCGCAGCGAGACCAGCTCGCCCTCGACGTCCTTGTAGTCGACTTCGAGGTCGGAGATGCCGGTCTTCAGCACCGGCGACCAGTTCACCAGGCGCTCGGCCCGGTAGATCAGGCCCGCGTCGTACATCTTCTTGAAGATGGTGCGCACGGCACGCGAGAGACCCTCGTCCATGGTGAAGCGGTCGCGGCTCCAGTCCACACCGTCACCGAGGCGACGCATCTGCGCCTGGATCGCGCCACCGGATTCGCGCTTCCAGTCCCACACCTTGTCGATGAACAGCTCGCGGCCGAAGTCCTCTTTGGTCTTGCCGTCGGCGGCGAGCTGCTTCTCCACCACGGTCTGGGTCGCGATGCCCGCGTGGTCCATGCCCGGCAGCCACAGCACCTCGTAGCCCTGCATCCGCTTGCGCCGGGTGAGGGTGTCCATGAGGGTGTGGTCGAGCGCGTGGCCCATGTGCAGGGTGCCGGTGACATTCGGCGGCGGCAGCACGATCGAGTAGGCGGGCTTGCCACTGGTCGCGTCGGCGCCGAAGTATCCGGCGTCTACCCAGCCCTCGTACAGGTCGGCCTCTACCTCGCCGGGGTTCCAGCTCTTGGGCAGGGCATCGGCACGATTACGCGAGTTGTCTGGGGCTGCGCTGGTCACGCCCCAATCCTAAGGGGCCCCACCAACAACATTGACGCCGCCTCACCCCACCCCCAATCCGCCACGACCCACCCTCGCAACCCCGCACATCCCGACCTCGAGGAGGGATCCGCCGCGCAGCGGCGGGTTCGCGCCCGTCCCGTCGATCAGGCGCCGTGGCGTAGGCGACGAAGGAGCAAGCCACGGTGCCTGATCG